>JANQIZ010000124.1 GCA_028281895.1 Dehalococcoidia bacterium | reverse complement strand
GTTCCGAAGGACACGCCGGAGAAGTCGGGCACGTCACGGTCATTCCCGGCGCTCAGAGATGCAACGTGGGATGCGATGGCTGCTTCGAGGGCAACGCCTCAGGCCCGGCGATAGCGCGGCTCGCTCTTGCCCGCATCGACTCAGACGAAGAGTCAGCGATCTGGGAGGCGGCGAACCACGACCGCTCACAGGTTTCGCCGGAGCTGGTCTTTGAGATGGCCGACAGAGGCGATGCTATGGCGATCGCGGTGCGTGAGCATGTGATCCTCGCTATCGGCGTCGGGCTCGGCAGCCTGCTCAATGTTTTCGATCCAGAGGCTCTTGTCGTAGGAGGCGGAGTGACGATGGGGCTCAAGCCGCGCTGGAACGAGGTGGTTCAGGCGGTCAAAGAGCACTCGCTCGCGCACTTCAAGGACGACCCGCGACTGCACATCACGACTCTCGGCGACGATGTGTCCCTGCTGGGCGCAGCAGGGCTTGCGTTCAGGCGCGCCGGCTAAGGCTCATCAGTCGTCGTCTTCGAACTGGCCGGGCGTCGCCTCGTAGTCCAGCAGGGGCGCTTCTGGGTCGTCGTCATACTCACGGAAGTTGTCGGCCGCATGGAACGGCAGGCCCTCTTCGTCCAGCGCGCCCCAGCCTTCTCGCTCCCCGGCATCGTATGGCACCTCATCGGATGACCCCGCGCCGGTCGACGCGCCGAACATTCCTTCGCTCGCCATCTGGGGCGTGACCGTGAGTACGAGCTGGTCCTCGTTCTCAATGGCAAGAAGCGCCTCTGAGGCGGCGTTGGCGACCGCTGGTTCAGGGCTTTGTGAGGCACGACGCAGAAGATCCTTCGCAGTTGGGCCTGCCATCTTCTCCGCTGCAGCCACCGCCGCAAGCTGGACCATCAGGTCCTGGTCATCGAACGGCTCCTCAAGAAAGAACGCGTCTGGCTCATCACCGATCTCGCCGAGCGCGTTGACCGCCTCGAATCGCACCGAAGAGTCGTCATGCTCAATCTCGTTGGTGACGAAATCGAGCCAGCGCGGGTCTGAAGTGCGGGCGATCGAGACAAGCGCGCTTCGCTTGAAATCAGATGAGTCGGATCGAGTTGCGACTTCGATGTAGCGATTGACTCTTGAGTCGCCAAATGCGCCTGCGGCCTCGAGTGACCTCCGCCACAGTTCGGACGGCGCATTGCCATCGCGCAGAATCGCCTCAAGCGAGCTGAACATGCGATCACGCACCCGAGCGCTCAACCTGCCTTCCGAGGCAAGGATCGCGAACGATCCGATGGCGGTGGCTGCGGCTGTGCGGACATCCGTGCTGTCGTCTCCGTCCAGCAGATCGAGAATCCTGGAGACTGCCGATGTGTCACCCGTCTCAGCGAGCGCATGTGCCGCAACAGCCCGGACAGGTCCGGATCGGTGCTTCAGGCCGGCCTTGAAGACGCACTCGAACTCCATCGAAGAGTCCTCTTCAGAGAGATCGGCAAGGCGCGTATGCAGATCCAGCACCTCTTCGTCCGTCCACCCGGTCCACTCGCGAGCAAGCGCATCGGACTCAGAGTTCTCGATTCCGGAAAGCTCAGCCAGCACAGATTCGCCAGCATCGTCGCCTGGCGTGAACTCAATCAGGAACTGTTCAACTGACATCTGTGACCACCCATCGCAAATGGCTGCGCCAATCCAGCGAACGAACTACGAGCCTTCTCCACCCGATGCAACTTCCACGCCTCTGCAGCGAAGCGCTGGAGTTCTGACTGAGCCATAGACCCAGTCCGCAGAATCGCCAACCTCTTCGACATTGTCGAGCACTGTGTAGACGTTGCCGGAGATCATCGTGTCCTTGACTCTGCCAACGATCTCGCCGTTCTTCACACGATACCCGAGCGACACGTTGGCGCGGAAATCGCCACCAAGCTCATTGCCCTGTCCCGCTCCCAGCAGTCCCTCGACGATCAGGCCGTCATCCATGTCCGCCAGCATGCGGGCGTATGGAGCATCACCCGGAGAGATGTCCACGACCGAAACTCCGGGGCGAGGAGTGCTTGCAAGCCCGCGCTGTGCGGAGCCAGTTGAGCTTCGGCCTGCCTGGCCGGCTGTCTGCAGATCGAACACCGGTTCACCGATCACCCCGTTTTCGATCAGACCGACCCTGCGGCATGGCACGCCCTCATCGTCCATTGGCCTGCTGCCGCTCGCTCCGTCTGCGAGAGGGTTGTCGGCGACAGTGATCCGGCTGTCGACCGCCTTTTCACCTTCCCGTCCGATGATCGGCGACGCGCCTGTCACAAAGTTGGTTCCGCTAAATCCACTCAGCAGCGGATCGAGGAGAGTGGCGACCACTCCCTGTGGTGTGAACAGCACCGGCACATCGCCCTTTGGCGCGTCTGCGATCTCTTTCGAGTTGTCGAGAGCAGTCAGGACCTCGCCAAGGACCCTGTCTTCAGTCTCTTGGCCGAACACGGCATGGGATGAATGGCTGGCCCAGACGTTGAGCATATCGGTGCCGCGTATCAGTTGAACGCCGATAGCAGCGTAGTACGACGAGCTCCTGGTGGCGCGTTCAACGCCCGCGGAGTTCTGCACGGTCTCTTCTGCTGTGGACCGTCCAAACCGGATATCGCATAGAGCCTCGGGCCAGGCGTCGAGAACCGCGGCCATCAGCCGCCGGCCCTTCTCGATCAACTGCTCGTTCGTGATGGCTTCGATAGCCGGATCGTACGTCTCTACCTGCGGAATCGCGGCTTGCTCCGGAAATTCGAACTTCGCTTCAGAGCCAAAGCTCGACAGTGTCCCGACTCGATCAATCAACTCGTCCTCGCGCTGGGGATCGGTCGTAGAAGAGAATCCGATCTTGCCATCAGAGATAACGCGCAGCGCCACACCAGCCTGGTCGCGCCGCATCACCTCTTTGAGCCGGTTGTTCTCGAATGAGACAGGGTGGCTCTCGGAGCTGACGCGGTAGATCTCCGCATCTCCGTACCGCTGTTTCGCCTTCGCTAGCAGATCGTCTGTCAAGTTGAAATCCTGTTGGCTGGTGATCCGATTGATGCTGCCTGGCCGGCTACGCTCCAGAGATCAGGCACTTGCGAATCCTGATATGCGGGCTGCCGTTCGACACCGGCAATGGCATCTGGCCTCCCTTTCCGCAGCCGCCCCCCTGGTTCATGTCGAGATCGTTGCCGACAGCGTCCAGGTTTTCGAGCGTGTTGAACAGGTTGCCTGTGAGCATCACCGGCCGAACCGGCTCCTCGATCTTTCCGTTGCGGATCATGTAAGCCTCGCCAGACGAGAAGGTGAACATCTCGTGCTGCGTCATGCCTCCGTACCAGTTGGCCACGTAGACACCTTCATCGACGCCCTCCAGCAGATCATCCAGCGTCGCCTCGCCGGGCTCGATGATCGTGTTCGTCATTCGCACGATGGGCGGGAAGTTGAAGCTGATAGCACGGGCATTGCCGGTTGGTTGCTCGCCCAGCATCGCCGCTGTCTCTCGAGAATGCAGACGCCCAACCAGCTCTCCATCACGAACGAGCGGAGTGCGAACTGCGGGCGTCCCTTCATCGTCGTACTTGTAGCTTCCTCGCAGACCGGGAATTGCCGCTCCGTCGGTGAAGTTCAGATGCTTGCCGCCGAACTTGCGACCCATGTACATCAGGTCTCGAAGCTTGTCGTTCTCGGAGACGTTGTCGGCTTCGGATAGATGTCCGAATGCTTCGTGCACAAACACTCCGGCGAGCACGGGATCGAGAATCACCGTACGCTCGCCTCCGGTCAGCGCTTCGGCAGAGAGCAGACCGACGGCTCGCTTCGCAGCATCGATCACCTTCTCGTCGAGGTCTGTCACGAGCGAGTAGTCACCGAGCGAACCGAGGCTGAAACCCGCCTGCTGCACATCGCCGCCGTCCCTTGCCTGGGCGGATATGCGAGATATGACGTGGTTGAACTCCTGGTCAACATATGTGCCGTCGGAGTTGCCGAACGCCACCTTGCGGCGATTGTCCCCATAGATGATGTCTGAGCTCTGGATCCCATCGACCGACCACACGAGGTCGTTGTAGTGATCCATGAGCCGGACCTTCTCGTCGAGCGGCATGGCAGCAGCGTCGTTGACAATCACAGGCGGCACGACATCGACTACCGGCTCAACCTCTGCGAGCTGCGTTCCTTCTCCGCCGACTAGCCGCGCCTGTTCAACCGCCTCGGCTACCTTGGACTTGAGGTCGTCAAGAGCATTGAAGCTTGCAAATCCCCAACCGCCGTTTACGACTGCGCGGACACTGCCTCCGCGGCCACTCGTCTGCGCTATGTCTTCCAGCTGCTTTCCGCGATAGGTCAGCCGAGTCGAATCGGACTCTTCGATGCGGACTTCGCAGTAATCTGCTCCGTGCCCCTGCAGGGCGTCTTCAATCTGGTCCTGGTAGGTCAAGAGAGCTCCTGTCAGCAGTTCGAAATAGCGTGATGGACTCGACTGTCCGATGCGCCGATATCCAGACTACCGCGTGAGAAGCGATTCCGCCCGACCGCCTCAAACGACTTCAATACAACCTGCCTGAGTCGGAATCGAGTAGACACCGGGCATCCCGGTCCGCACTATTTATGTTCGATAGATCCCATCAGCAGCCTTACCTGGCTCACACCGAATGCCGAATAACTACAAGCGATCCGTAGAACAGTTGCTCTCACTGGCGGACTTTGAGCGCAAAGCCCGGGCGGATGAGTCGCCAGATTTCCACCTGCTGCGGACCCGGATGCTGATGGAACGGCTCGGGAATCCGCACGAATCGGTGCCTGCGATTCACGTCGCGGGCAGCAAGGGCAAAGGCAGCACCTGCGCGATGATCGCAGCGGGGCTGGTCTCGAACGGTCTGCGGACCGGCATGTTCATCTCTCCTCACCTGCACCGCATGACCGAACGGTTCACGGTGAACGGGGCTCCGATCACAGAGGACGAGTTTGTTTCGCTGTTCGAGCGAATCTGGCCGGCCGCAGAAGAGATACGAAGTCGTGGCGATGCTGGAACGGTGAGCGTCTTCGAGTTCCAGACAGCGATGGCATTTTTGCACTTTGCGGAGGTCGAGGCAGATGTGATGGTGATCGAAGTCGGCCTCGGTGGCAGGCTCGACTCTACGAACATCATCAACCCTGCTGTTTCGGTGATCACTCCAGTAGGACTCGATCACGTGGCCGTACTCGGTGACACGCTTGAGCAGATCGCCGGGGAAAAAGCCGGCATCATCAAGCCGGGGATTCCCGTTGTCGTTGCAGAGCAGCAGCCTGAAGCCGAAGGCGTGATCGTCTCGACGGCAAAGCTCAACGGGTCTGAGTTGATTCCAGCAGCGTCAGTAAAACTCATCGAGGAGAGTCCAAACGGAGCCGGGCCACAGATTGCGACATATCAATCTGCAGAAGCTGAATATCGGATTGAGCTGCCGCTGCTGGGCGAACATCAGCTGGCAAACGCCGCCACCGCAATAGCCGCGCTGGAAACCTTTGGCTCCGGATTCGCTCCGCTTGACCCTGACCTGATCGCCAGCGGCATCTCGAATGTGCAGTGGCCCGGACGAGTACAGGTGCTGGATCAAGGACCGCCAGCGCTCATCGTTGACGGCGCACACAATCACGAGTCAGCCGTAGCGTTGCGAGCAGCTGTGAACAGGCATTTTGGAGAGCTGAGAAAGCCTGTACTTGTGCTTGGCTCAACAGGCGGTCACGATCCTCTTGCCGTTGGCCGCGTCTTCGCAGATCTCGAACCTTCGGTGATCGTCACGCGCTCAAGGCACCCGAAAGCTGTAGAGCCTTCAGACTTTGCCGCGGCCTTGAAGAAAGTTAGAATTCCAGTTACCGCTGTAACCGAATCGACATCTGAAGCCCTGGCTTACGCGCGCAACAAAGCTGGCTCGGAGAGGCCGATAATCGCGACCGGATCGCTCTTCATCGCAGCCGAAGCGATAGAGGCGGTCTCGGGGATAGAGCCGGAAATGTACCCGGATCTTCGCGGCTCTGCCGGACCGGTCAGGTTGTCTCCCGGTGAGTCAGTCACTTCGACACCGGCCTGAGATCCGCAGCGCGAGGCAGAGGCGCCACTGAGGTGAACTGAGACCGCATGAGCAGTCCATACAAGAAGGAACGCAGAGTCGTAGTTACCGGCATGGGCGCGATGTCGCCGCTCGGCAAATCCGTTGCCGAGTACTGGGATGGCCTTCGCAATGGCCGATCAGGCATCCGCGAGATCCAGGCAGTGTCTCCGGACGGCTTCCCATGCAAGGTCAGCGGAGAGGTTCCAGACTTCGATCCAACTAACTGGATCGACCGGCGCGAAGCTCGTCGCATGGGCCGCTTCTCCCAGTTGTCAGTGGCAGCCACGCATGAGGCGATGGAGCAGTCAGGACTGGATCTCGAATCGATAGACCCTGACCGCATCGGCGTTCTGATCGGATCGGGATCAGGTGGATTGCCAGAGACCGATGAGCAGGCGACTGTGAAGGTCAAGCGCGGCGCCATGCGGATGAGCCCTTTCTACATTCCGGTGATGCTGGTCAACATGGCTGCTGCGAATGTGAGTCGCACGTTCGGGCTCACCGGGTACACGAACACCTGTGCCACCGCATGCGCGGCATCTACCCAGGCGGTGGGCGAAGCTGCTGAAGTGATCCGGCGCGGAACAGCCGATGTGATGGTCGCGGGCGGCACAGAGGCTGGGATCTGCGAGATCGGAATGGGCGGGTTCAGCACTATTCACGCTCTGACCACATGGGCGGGAGACCCGTCTATGGCAAGTCGGCCGTTCGACGCGGATCGCGACGGTTTCGCACCATCAGAGGGCGCTGGCACCCTGATCCTTGAAAGCCTTGAGCACGCAACCGCGCGTGGCGCAAACATCCTTGCTGAGGTGACGGGCTGGGGCGTCTCGTCAGATGCGTTCCACCTGGTGCAGCCACATGCCGAGGGCAAAGGTGCGGTGAGCGCAATGAAGTCGGCGCTGGATGACGCTGGCGTGAACTTGGACGATGTCGACTACATCAACGCCCATGGCACATCGACGCCGACGAACGACCGCATCGAGACCCTGGCCATCAAGACGTTGTTTGGGGAGCAGGCATACAAGACTCCGGTCAGCTCTACGAAGTCCATGATCGGCCACTCTCTTGGCGCATCTGGATCGCTCGAGGCTATCGCCTGTGTGCAGGCGGTGCGAGAGAACGTCATGCCTCCCACGATCAACCAGCACACCGCAGACCCGGACTGTGACCTCGACTACATCCCGAACGAGGCTCGTGAGTCGAAAGTTAAGGTCTCGCTTTCGAACAGCTTCGGATTCGGCGGCCAGAACGCCTGTATCGTCATCGAAGAGTTCGAAGGCTAGTCTGCCGGGAACACGATCACCCGGCTATCGCCACGCGGTCGGACGCTAACCGCATCTCCCTGCGAGAAGCCTTCGCTTGACCTGCGTCGAACCCGGACTATCTCGCCCGACTGCATACGAACGCCGAATTCTGTGAACTCTCCGCGGAACTCACGATACGCGACTGTCAGTTCCGGGTCCGTTGAGCCGTTTTCCCTGGAAGATAGCTCCAACTCGGATGCACGGAGAAGCGCCCGCACTCTGGAGCCGTCAGACACCGCGCCATTCGAGCCAGGAGTGACCAGCGGCATCATTCCAACGCCCGTCTCCACCATGTCGCCGCGAACGATGCCATCGACCAGTTCACAAGGGCCTACCAGGCTTGCAACAACCGGAGTCGAGGGACACGAGTAGACCTCGTCAGGGGAGCCGATCTGCTCGACACGCCCTTCGTTCACGATGCCAACCCTGTCGGCGAGCGAAAGCGCCTCTTCCCTGTCGTGCGTGACCAGCACTGCCGTCGCCCCGGCCTGCTTCAGAATCGAGCGGACTTCCCTGCGAAGGTTCGACCTGAGCTGCCTGTCGAGATTGCTAAAAGGCTCATCGAGCAAAACGACTACGGGAGAAGGCGCAAGAGCCCTCGCAAGAGCCACGCGCTGCTGCTGTCCACCCGAGAGTTCATGAGCGTATCTGCTCTCCAATCCGCTCAGACCTGTGAGCTCGATCATCTTGCCGACCTGCGATCGCCTCGTCTTCGCAGACATGCTGGAGAGCCCGAACTCGATGTTGGCCTTCACGCTGAGATGAGGAAATAGCGCGTAGTCCTGGAACACAAGGCCAACGCGGCGTTTGTCTGGAGGCACGTGAGCGAACGCAGATGCCACGAGGCGTCCGCCAATCCGAACGTATCCCGACCGCACCTTCTCGAATCCGGCGATCACTCTCAGCGCGGTCGTCTTTCCCGCGCCGCTGTGGCCAAGGAACGACACGAACTCGCCTGCCTGGACTTCGAAGTTGAAGTGGCTGAGAGCGGGAGAATCGGCAGCCTCGTACTGAACTTCGACGTCCTCAGCCTGCAGGACCGCGCCGCTGCGCGGTGGAATCTCTGCCGGTGATTCGGGCAGTATCTCTGCGGTCGGGTCGAATGACGTCATAGGTCAACTCTGCCACAGATCAGCGACTGTTGCTGCGTGCGGATTCGCCTCTCAGAACCATGTATGCAGTCGGAATCCCGGCGAGGGCGATCAGCAAGAGCGAAGCGGCAGCGGTCCTCGCGAAGAATGCATCGACAGAAGCGTCCCAGATAACAGTCGCCAGAGTCCTGAATCCGATGGGGCTGAGAATCAGTGTCGCGGGGAGCTCTTTCATCGCCAGCAGGAACACGAGCGCTGCTCCGGCGAACAGTCCGGGAGCGATCATCGGCAGCGTGACAGTCACAAGAACCCGCCAGGGCCGTCTGCCGAGTCCCTGCGCGGCCTCTTCAAGCCGCGGACTCACCTGCATCAGCGATGCCTTGATCGCTCCAACTGCGGCAGGAAGGAACAGCACGACGTAGCCGAACAGCAGGAGCCAGTTGGACTGGTAGACGGGCCGGGCGTAGTTGACTCCGAAGAAGACGAGCGAGATCGCTACGACGACGCCTGGAAGCCCAAAGCCTATGTGAGTGACACGCTCGGTGAGACGGCTTGGCCACCACGAACGGTAGCGGACAGCCAGCACGGCGACGGGTATCGCAAGACCAACAGCGGCCATCGCGGCCAGCAGTGAAACAGATATGGAGTTGAATGCAGGCTCAAGCAGCGCGGTCATCTGCTGATCCCGCATCAGTCCTCGAACAAGCCACCACACCAGCACCCCGACCGGGATCAGAAGTCCTACGACGACTGGTACAAGAACCATGAGTGTGACCGGCCACTTCCATGGTCCAAGGTCCGCGGGCGCCGCAGGACGAATCGATCCGACGGTGCTGCGGTAGTAGCGAGCACGGCCGCGAGAGATTCCCTCGCCTGCCAGGAGCAGCACTGCGAAGAAGACGAGAACCAGTGAGAGACCGGCGGCGAGAGATCGGTTAAGCGCCGATTCGTACTGGTTGAAGATAGCGAAAGTGAAGGTCTCGTACCTGAGCAGAGCAACCGCGCCAAAGTCGCTTAGCGTGTAGAGCGCCACAAGCAAAGCGCCTGCAGTCAACGCTGGCCGCAGAACCGGCACTGTCACGAGCCTGAAGGTCTTGATCGGACCGTAGCCCATGCTCCTGGCCGCCTCTTCGAGCGAAGGATCAAGTCTTCGCAGTGCGCCGCGCGCAGAGAGAAACACGTACGGGTACGTCATAAGAACCAGGACCAAAGACGCTCCGCGCAGGCCGTCGAAGCTCGCGATCTTTTCCATCCCGAAGACTCCAAGCCAGTCTTGCAACACGCCACCGATCCCGAAGAACTCGATCGATGTCGTCGCCATCACAAAGCTCGGAATCACCAGAGGCAAGGTGACAGCAACAGAGATGATCTTCTTGAACGGCAGATTCGTGCGAATCGTGAACCATGCCAGGAGCGTTCCGACAAGCGTGGATGCGACCGTCACGACGCCGACAAGCACCGCGGTGCGCACAAGAACATCGGTCGTCCGGGCCCTGAACACGTGATCCCAGGTCTCTGCTCCACCATCCGCAGCCCTGAGCAGCAGGTAGTAGGCAGGCAGCAACGCAGCAGCGCCCACCAGCAGGCCAAGCACTAGAAGCGGCCACGGGGGACGCTCCCGGGGCATGACCCTGAGCAGATGCCGGCGGGCGGGCATAACGTGGCTCACGATAGCCATCAGACCGCGCCTTCTTTGTGCGGCAGGATCATGACTTCTAAAGAGCCCCGGATAGAAAAGGCCCGGCGGAGGACGCGTATGTCCTCCGCCGGATCCCCCTCGGCGTGAATTGGTGTGACAGCAGCCACGACTATGCGGGCTACTGATCCTCGCTTGCTATGACAGAGCGCCAACTTCCCTCAACAGGTTCTGGGTGTTTTCGATATCGCCAAGCGTGGAAAGATCCACTTCCGGCTTGGTGATCGAATCGAGTGGCGGCAATCCGCGGTCTGGCACGACCCCTTCGATGAGCGGGTACTCGTGCGTCTGGGTTGCGAAGTACTGCTGCCCAAGCTCTGAAAGCATGAACTCCAGGAACCGCCTCGCAGTCTCCTTGTTGTCGGACTCCTGAAGAATTCCGGCTCCTGCGACAAGCACAACGGAGCCAGGGTCTGCCTCTGGTGTGAACCAGTTTCGAGCCTTGAATCCGTCACCTTCTTCTGCGAGGAAGCGGTAGAGGTAGTAGTGGTTCACCATGCCGATCTCGATCTCACCCGCAGCTGCGGCAGCTACCTGCGGCGTGTTCTTTGGGTAGATCTTCGGCTCGTTATCCATCACGCCTTCAAGCCAGTTGCGTGTTCGCTCTTCACCCCAGAGCTGTCGCATACCGGTGATCATGGCCTGGAACGACGAGTTAGACGGCGCCCATCCGAGCTTGCCCTTCCATTTAGGGTCGGCAAGCTCCTCGATAGATCGAGGCAGCTCATCCTCGGTAAGCGAATCCGTGCCATAAACGAGAACGCGCGCCCTGCCTGAGATCCCAACCCACTTGCCTTGGGGCGAACGCGCCCACTCTGGCACTCTGTCCAGGACCTCCACAGGCAGGTCATCGAGCATCTCGATAACGGCGCCGAGACCTCCCGGGTCCTGCGCGAAGAAGATATCTGCCGGGGTGTTGCCACCCTCTTCCAGCAGAGTTGCGGCCAGTGGGCCTGTAGAGCCGAAATTGACCTGCACCTCGATGCCGGTCAGTTCCTCAAACTGCTTGATTACCGGCCCCACCAGCGATTCGCCGCGGCCGGAATAGACGACAAGCGGCTCTGAATCAGAGCCTGCGTTATCGGCGGCAGATCCGTCGCTCCCACATGCGACTACAGCCACCATCGCCAGCGCCAGGAAACTGGCAAAAATACGACGCCCCTCAAGGCGCCGGAAAACCTGCTTCGACTTATTCAACCTGTGAACTTCCTTCCGAGGGGGAGTTCGTGGTCTCGACACATGCGGCGCAGATCCACAAAAAGCAGTTCGTACGCCAAAAGCTGACCAACAGGGTACACAATATTTCTAGCAGCGCAACATGGTTGTGAAAGATTTTTCACACGAATCTCATGTTCTGCCTGCAATATCGCCTGTAGATGCCATGTGCTTCGTATATACGAATTCCCGGCTTTGCTTAACAGCCAGACACAGGCATTTATCCAGGTCGATTCAGCTGATTCTTACTGACGGTTTCAGCGTCGTCTCTGTCCAGGTTGATCCCGAACATGTGCCCCAGAATTCGAGACGATCTTCAAAATCTGGCGGCTAAACGTAACTCTTCGGTCAGGGAAGGGCGGATACCCTGTTGCGATGCTGAATCGATACAGGACATTGCTCGCCTTAACGCTGCTGGCCGTAGTAGCTACCGCTATCGCATGTGGCGGCGGTGATGAGCGGCCAACAGTGCCGCCGAACCCAACCTCAACGCCCAGGCCAACTGCAGTCCCATCTCCCACACCAACCGCTACGCCACAGGCAACAGCGACTCCAACTCCCACACCGACGCCGTCGCCAACTCCCACGCCCACTCCAACTCCCGTGGCCCCGGATGCGGCATTCTTCGCACTGTTCGATCTTGCCGACCAGCTTGGAGTTCCGCCCAACTCGATCACCGTCCAGAGCTATGCGGAGGACTCATGGCCGAGCTCTGCGCTGGGATGTCCTGAGCCGGGGACGATCTATCTGCCTGTGGTGACGGACGGCTGGCAAGTGATCCTGGCCACTTCAGACGACACATACGAGTACCACGTTGACGAAGCAGGCGATATCTTGCGCAACTGCACGCTCAGCTCAGAGCAACTCGCCGACTCAATCAACGTCGTGGAGCTTGCCGATCTGCGCACGACAACACTGATCGAAATGCGCCGCAGAGACGCCAGTGGAGATTTCGTTCTCAAGAACTCAGTGACCGAGCCAGATGAGATAACGGCGATTGTCGACACTCTCGACGTTCCGTTGCTGCCCCAGCCTGCGGCATCGTGCACGGAGATCTTCCGACTGGTTTTCGTGACCGCCAGCGGCAACCACACCTTTGGCACGATCTGCGGTGGACAGCCGCATCTGCTCCGAGGCGATCAAACGTTCTGGTCAGGTCAGGACACACAGGCGCCACCGGAATTCGGCGCAATCATTGGGCCATACTTCGCAGCAGAGCCGCTTCCACAACCGCCCCAGTAGCCAATGCCACCCTTCGACAGGTCAGCGAGACTCCCGGCGGGCAAGCTCCCACCGGAGATGCTGGACGAGCTGCTGTCAGCCCTGCCTGAACGCAGCCGTCGCATACTCACAGGCCCTGGCGTAGGCGAAGATGCGGCAATCATCTCGTTTGGCGAGACGAGTCTCGTAGCCAAAACCGATCCTGTGACGTTCGCTACTGACCTGATCGGCTGGTACGCCGTGCATGTCAACGCAAACGACATCGCTGCCACCGGAGCGACGCCGAAGTGGTTCCTGCCAACGGTTCTCTTGCCAGAGCAGACAGAGGCATCGGTGGCGGAATCGATCTTCGCCCAGATACGTGAAGCTGCCGACTCTATCGGCGTCGAGCTGGTCGGCGGCCATACAGAGATCACAGTCGGCATGCCAAGACCGATCATCAGCGGAGCCATGCTCGGCGAGGCGCCGGCCAGCAAAACGATCTCGACTTCGGGCGCAACACGAGGCGACAAGGTGATCCTCACAAAGGGGATCGCCGTCGAGGGTGGTTCGCTTCTGGCACGGGAGTTCGGCGAACTCGCCATGTCGCGAGGGGTGGCATCCGAGGATGTGGACACCGCTGCAAACTACCTGTTTGAGCCAGGCATTTCGGTCCTGCGCGACGCGCAGATCGCAACAGCAGCGGGCACGGTCACTGCAATGCACGATCCAACTGAGGGCGGACTGGCGACTGCGCTGTCTGAACTCAGCACGGCCTGCGGCCACGGTCTTTCCATTGATGCAGAGTCTGTTCCGATCCTCGACGAGTGCGAACGGCTATGCGCTGCGCTCGAGGTCGATCCATGGGGGCTGATCGCATCGGGCGCGCTGTTGATCTGCTGTGCCGAGTCTTCAGCTCCCACTATCATCAGCGCTCTCAAAAGCGAAGGAATCTATGCCTCGGTGATCGGTGATGTCACCGATAGCGGCTCTGGAGTGATGACCCATTCCACAGGAGAGAAGGCAAAGCCTGTTGCCCGGTTCTCCAGGGACGAGATCGCCCGTCTCTTCACAGAACTGGCATGAACTGCGGTGAAGCTGGGTAGAAGCCGCAGGCCCACAGTTGCATGCCGAGTTAGAATTAGGCATGGTGCAAGCCTGGAGGCAGCTAGCCAATGTCTGCAGCCCAACTGATTGCCAGGGCTAAGTCCTATCTACCGCCCGAACGAGTCCAGTTCGTCCAGACGGCACTCGCGTACGCCACTGACGCTCACAAGGATCAGAAGCGAAAGTCCGGTGAGCAGTTCATTGAGCACCCGGTAGCCACCGCAACCTACCTGGCGAATATCCACCTCGACTCGGTCACTCTCGCAGCCGCGCTGCTCCACGATGTCGTAGAAGACACCGAAGTGACCAAGGACGAACTCGAATCTGCGTTCGGAGCAGATGTCGCAAGGCTTGTAGACGGTGTCACCAAGCTCAACCGGCTCGATCTGCTGGCTGAAGATGCCCCGCAGACCAATGGAGCCGCTCCAGCCACGCCAACTGCAGAAGCTGCCCGAATCGCAAGCCTTCGCAAGATGCTGGTGGCGATGGCATCAGACATCCGGGTCGTGCTGATCAAGCTGGCTGACAGGCTTCACAACATGCGCACACTCAAGTTCCTCTCAGAGGAGCGTCAACAGCGCATCGCACGTGAAACGCTCGACATATACGCCCCGCTGGCGCACCGGCTCGGCATGGCAGACGTTAAGTGGCAGTTGGAAGACGAGTCTTTCAAGTACCTGCTGCCCCGCCAGTACAAGTCGGTCTCCAGGCTGATTAGCCGCAAGCGAGCCGAGCGTGAAAAGCACACGAAGGATGCGGTATCGGCGCTTCAAGAGGCGCTGAAACAGGCAGGGATCGACTGCTCGATCAGCGGACGACCCAAGCACCTGTACAGCACATACCAGAAGCTCCAGAGATACCAGTCACGCGGCCGCAAGTTTGATGAGATCTACGACCTGATCGCCGTGAGGGTGATCGCAGAGACCACGGCAGACTGTTACGCCTGTCTCGGCACGGTACATCAGATGTGGCGCCCGGTGCCGGGTGAGTTCGACGACTACATCGCCAATCCCAAGGACAATCTGTACCAGTCGCTGCACACATCGGTGATTGGTCCCCAGGGATACCCGCTGGAGGTGCAGATCAGAACCGCCGAGATGCACCGCATCGCCGAGGACGGCGTCGCCGCTCACTGGACATACAAGGAAGGCGACGGAGATGACGTCGACTCCCAGTTCGATGAGAAGCTGACCTGGCTCAAGCAACTGCTCGAATGGCAGCGTGAGATGGCCGGTGACGAGGAGTACCTCGACTCGGTTAAGACCGACATTCTCCGCGATCAGGTGTTCGTCTACACACCGGCCGGCGATGTGATCGATATGCCATCCGGCTCTACATCGCTCGACTTCGCGTACAGGATCCATACGGATCTCGGGCACAACACCGTGGGCGCGCTGGTCAACGGCAAGATGATGCCGCTCAACACCCAGCTCCACAATGGCGACACGGTGGAGATCATGAAGGCGACCGCCACCCGAGGACCCAGCCTGGACTGGCTGAACTCCGATCTCGGGTATCTCGCTACGGCGAGCGCCAAGGCCAAGGTGAGGCACTGGTATCGCAGGCAGGAGCGCGAGGCCAATATCCAGAGAGGACACGATTTGCTTAGTCGTGAGTTGAAGCGGCTCGATGTCAGGGTCTCGCTCCAGAAGCTCTCTGAGAAGCTCGGCTACCAGGACGAGACAGAGCTGGCGGAGGAGATCGGAACCGGGCAGCTTGCGATCGGCAAGGTGCTGGAAGGCGTCACAAGGAACTTCCCGCAAGAGCCGGTCAACGGCACTGGAGCCCAGATCCCGGCCGAGTTGCGCAGACAGGAGCGCACCGGACTGGTGGTGATGGGCGCGCCAAACATGCTGACGCGCGTGGCCAGGTGCTGCAGTCCTGTCTACGGCGACGAGATAGCCGGCTACATAACCCGGGGTCGAGGCGTGACTGTTCATCGCGCCAACTGCGCGAACATGCGATCAACCGAAGACCATGACCGCCTCGTTCCTGTCGCGTGGGGTCACGCAGACAGCATGTACCCGGCACGCCTGATCGTTCAGGCATACGACAGGGTGGGTCTGCTGCGAGACATCACGAACTACGTATCTGCAGAACACGTGAATATTCACTCAATGTCTTCGCATGAAGACCCAACCACAAACACGTGCACAGTGACTCTGACTGTGTACACTAATGGGGTTGAGCAGTTGAGCAGAGTGTTCACACGGCTCGAAACGGTAGAGGGCGTCTCATCGGTCAACAGGGCCAGTGAAGGCGAACCCGTCAACACCCACTGACAATATTCGATTGAGCAGCGCCGTTCACGCGAACTGCGCTCGCACAGGGCAGAACAGCCCTCTTCACAGGAAAGATATGCCAAGCGCAAAGTCGCACCGCGCCCAGGTCCGCAAGGCCGAAGTCAACAAGACGACCCGATCCTTCACCCGTTCCCGCCTCAACAAGGCCAGGAACATCGTCGCTGATGGCGCCTCAGATGAGGCTGATGCAGCCGTCAAGGACGCGATCTCCGCACTTGATCGGGCGGCGAGAAAAGGCGTGATTCACCCCAACCAGGCGGCTCGGAAGAAGTCTCGCCTCCAGCGCAGCCTCAACAAGACCGTCTCTTCCTGATCCTGTCTTGACTATCTCTGGTCACGATGACGGCCACGGGCACCATGACCACTCAGGTCATGAGCACGGTCACACCCAGCACGATCACCCTCTCCATGGTGACCAGGGCGAGCCGAACACCCAGTACACCTGGCGAATCCATCACCCTTTCGGATCCGATGAAGACGAGGTAGCGGTAGAGGTCGCTCCGAAATCTGGCCTGCTCCCGCGCTGGAGATTCGTGATCCCCGGCTCTTACACGGCGGTCACGCGCTGGGGCACCGGCTCTCCAAACGGCGGCGAGGTTGACACCGATTTGCGAGGCGCGGTCCATGGCGGACCAGTCCAGCTCGTGAACGGACCAGAAGTGATCTGGATGGGCAGCATCGAGGCTCTGTCATCTCGCAAGAGCGCATATCTTGTCTTCAAGGGCGAGCCACCCCACTACGTTGCATTCGGCCAGGCAGAGGAGCCAGACGGCCCTCCCGGCGCGCTTGAAGGCGTGTCTTTCGGCGATCACGCCATGCACCCGCCTGCGGACTCGCACTTCTAGGCACAGCGCGAACTCTGTACATGTGAAGACACGTTCAGGTCATCTATTTCACGTGATCTGTGCCATCTTTCGTTGACACGTCTGTTGGGCGACTGCTAGTTTCAGAACATTAGTGCGAAACAGTCGATATCAATTCTTATCTTTTGGCCGTACTCGATGAGCGCGTGAGAGGTGGACAACGTGAAGGCTCTATCTGACAAACAGGAGCGGATTCTGGCGTTCATCGAGGCGTTCCTGGATGAGCATGACTACCCGCCGACCGTTCGAGACATCCAGGCTGGCTGTGATATCAGCTCAACATCTGTGGTCAAGTACAACCTTGACCGGCTTGCTGAGGGCGGATACCTGAACCGGGACTCCGAAGTCTCTCGTGGACTGGCGATTCCGAAGACGATCGGCCAGAGCAAGTCGAGCGGCCCCGAAACGGTGGCTGTGCCGCTACTGGGAACGATCGCCGCTGGCTCGCCGTTCCCGCTGCCGCAGTCAGACACCTGGGGAGATGCGAGCCTGGACCAGATCGACCTGCCGCAGTCGGTCATCGGGACCGGAGACAGCGTCTACGCGCTCAAGGTCAAGGGCGAGTCAATGATCGACGCGCTGATCGGCGACGGCGATCTGGTGATCATGCAGTCTGCGCAGCAGGTCAGGCAGGGTGAGATGGCTGCGGTGCGCCTCATCAAGGAAGACGAGACGACCCTGAAGTACTTCTACCCGGAGGGCGACAAGGTCCGGCTGCAGCCTGCTAACAGCCAGATGGAGCCGATCTACGCCAGTTCGGACAATGTTGAGGTCATGAGCAAGGTCCTGGCGGTCTGGCGCTACATGGCCTGAAGCCTATGCGCTGAAACCGGGTGCCTAGGCCGTCGACTTCTCCACGTCGTCGCTCTTAGCAGCTTCGGCAGACTCCTCAGCCGCCGGCTCAACCTGCTCGGCTGCTTCGACTACCTTGACGCTGATCGACGGAACGTACTCACCATCGACCTTCCCATCGCCCCTGTCCTCTGACCTCGGTCGGCTTGTGAGGTTCTCCGTGGGTACGGGTCTCGTGATGTCCAGCTCAGGAATCTCCAGGTCCGTCTTATCGAGAACGAATTCCTTCTGCACGCCCTCGATATCGGCCTTCGCCCCCTCGTCCCACACCTCGCGCTTCGTCTCCTCGAACTCCTTCTTCAGATCATCTGCGTCAATAGCCTCTTTCACGAGGCTCGTCATCTCGTTCCGGTAGCGGCGCAGCTCTGTGTAGTACTTGCGGCCAGCCTTAACTCCCTCGGCAAGCCGTTTCGGGCCGAGAAAGAACATTGCGACGGCGAAAATCAGGAGAAATTCGAGGCCGCCTATGCCGAGGAAACCCATGCCTATCTATCCATCTCTCGCAGCGCAGCCGCAGTAGCCTCGCTCACTACGCCCGCATCGTGCAGCAGTTTGCCCAGCAGGCCAAGCGGCAAACCGACCACATTCAGATACGAACCGTCATACGAAGCGACGGGTGAAAATTCTTTGTCCTGGATACCGTACGCTCCCGCCTTGTCCAAAGGCGAGCCTGTGCGCACGTAACTGTCGATCTCCTGGTCTGTCAGTTTCCGAAAACGGACCTCTGTGGTCGCCGTGTCAGAGAAAAGCTGACCTCCAGATGCAACAGCGATTCCGGTATGGACCAGATGGGACTGGCCGCTGAGCATTCGCAATATAGACGTCGCATCGGCAGCGTCGACCGGCTTGCCGAGTGTTCGGCCATCGAACTCCACGACGGTGTCTGCGCCTATCACGCATGAGCCTCGTTGAGATGCTGCGACAGCCTGCGCTTTCACCTCTGCAAGCCGTTTCGACAGTTGAGGAGGAGTGCTGGCATCGATCGAGCTCTCATCTACATCGGCCGGGATTACCTGGAACTCCAGCCCGGCCGCATCGAGGATCTCCGATCGCCGCGGTGAGGCTGACGCAAGAACCAACGGGATGAGCGTCTTGCGCCTGTCTGCAGATTTGGAACTGATCGATTCGATAGCCATTGACGGGCTGATCTCTTTACGCTTCGCCGTGCCTTAAGCCTGATCGTCATCGGCTCCGGTGAAGAGCGAAATCACCTCTACATGCCTTGTCTGAGGGAACATATCGAGTGGCTGAACCCGTTCAAGTTTAAACCCGCGCTCGATCAGGCGTGCCTGGTCCGTGGCCATGGCGCCGGTATCGCAAGAGACCAGCACCACTCTGCGCGGCCTCATCCTCTGCACCGCATCGAGAGCCTCAGGCAGGCAGCCGGATCGTGGTGGGTCGAGGATCACGTAGTCCACCGACCCTGCAAGTTCAGGCATCACGACCTCTGACTTGCCCTCGATGAAATCGACATTGTCGAGACCCTGTGCGTTGAAGCGCGCATCGGCAATGCCTGATGCCGACTCTTCAACAGCGATGACTCTTTCCACATGAGGCGCCAGAAGCACGGCGAATGTTCCTGCGCCTGAATACGCATCGAGAAGAGTGCCCGTACCGTCCAGATTGAGCATGCCTGCGATGATCTCGACCATCTGCTCAAGCTGCGCGGTGTTGACCTGGAAAAACGATGGCGATGCCACGCGAAATTCACGGTCAGCGACAGACTCTATGTAGTGCGTCTGGCCTGACCCAGCATGAAGTCCCAGTGGCAGCTGCGGCTGGATCAGCATCGAACCTGAAGCGCTGCTGGCGCGAACGGAGAACTGGCTCATGCCTGCAAGACGGCCCTGCACACGCTCAAGCACCGCGTTGATCGGATCGTTCATCAGCAGACAGTTGTCGACTCTGACGAATCTCCGGCTTACACCGCTGACAAATCCCACCTGGCCTCTGTTCTCCGGCCAGCGTGCGACAGTGAATCGAGCATGGTTCCGGTAGTTGAACTCGGCATCGCTCGACACAACCTGCTCAACTTCAACACCGGCCAGCGCCTCAACGCCTGACATTGCGTTCACAACACGGTCGCGCTTGAGTTGCAACTGATGTGAGTAGTCGACGTGCTGCCACTGGCACCCCGTGCAGCGCAAGAAGTATTCGCAGGCAGATGTGCGGCGATGCTCACTCGATGCCAGCACCTCCGTGACCCTGGCATAAAGAGCATCGGGGTTGATCCAGATCACTTCCGCGCGGACACGCTCCCCTTTCAGGCCGCCAAGCACGCTGACTGGAGCGCCCTCGTAGCTGGCCACAGGGTTGCCGTCATCAGCATGCGGACCCAGCGAAAGCTCCAGCACATCGCCCTTTTCCACCTCTAGATGCGATGTGAGGTCTGGACCGGTGTACCTGCTGCGGCGTTTACGCTTGCCCAATCTGGCGCCTTTTCAACTACGATAGATACAGTAAGAATCTTCAACTGCCGTCGAGCGATGATCTCGAATCTACGACGGTATCACCCCGGACAACTCGAAACGAGCTTCATGGCCGCAGAGCGCAGGCTTCCAGAATGGTTCAAGGTTCCCGCGCCTGGTGGCGAGGACTACCTCGATCTGCGCCGCAGGTTCAGGACAGCGAATCTTCACACGGTGTGTGAGGAAGCCGCGTGCCCGAACATCGGCGACTGCTGGGGTCGCAGGACCGCCACGTTCATGATTCTGGGCGACACCTGCACCCGGGCCTGCTCATACTGCAACGTGAAGACCGGATGGCCAGGCACTGTCGATGCTACGGAGCCGTTCAGGCTGGCGACGACAGTCAACGAGATGGAACTGCGCTACACAGTGGTCACATCGGTCGACCGTGACGATCTGCCAGATTACGGCGCCGGCATATTCGCCATGAGCATCCAGCAGATCCACCGGCTCCGGCCTGACTGCAAGGTCGAGGTGCTGATCCCCGATTTCCAGGGAGTGCGTGAGCATCTCGAAACCGTTGTGAAGGCAAAGCCGGAAGTTCTGAATCACAACATCGAGACTGTGCGCCGTGTCTTCTCGAAAGTACGGCCAAAGGGCGATTACGATCTATCTCTTGAGCTGCTTCGCCGGGTCAAGGAGATCGACCCACACATGCCTAGCAAATCGGGAATGATGGTCGGTATCGGCGAAACGATGGACGAAGTGCTCCAGACAATGGAAGACCTCAGAAACGCTGACACCGATCTGCTGACAATCGGCCAGTACCTCCGGCCATCGAAGAAGCATCACCCGCTCATCCGCTTCTATCACCCGGACGAGTTCAAGAAGCTGGAGGAGGAAGGCTTGAAGATGGGCTTCAAGCACGTCGCCAGCGGGCCACTCGTCCGCAGCTCCTACCACGCAGACGAACAGCACGAGGCCGCTATCGACAGCCTGCTGGCCGCTGCCGGACGCTAGCGCCGGATCTCCGGCAACACCACGCCATGAGCACGCTCTACGTCGTCGCCACACCGATCGGCAATCTTGGCGACATCACGGGACGCGCCATCGACATTCTCAACTCGGTCTCGCTGATCGCCGCGGAAGACACGCGCGTAACTCGCAAGCTGCTTAACCACATCGGCTCGAAGGCTCGGACCCTTAGCTACAACGAGAACAGTCCGCCGAGCCGGCTGCGGCAGATGCTCGATCACCTGGATACAGCCGATCTGGCGCTTGTAACCGATGCGGGAACGCCGGGCGTATCCGATCCGGGAGCCGAGCTCGTATCGGCGGCGGCAGCAGCTGGCCACGACATATCGCCAATAGCCGGACCCTCGTCAGCAACGGCGGCGCTCTCGATAAGTGGCTTCGATACGCGCCGTTTCATGTTCCTGGGATTCCTGCCACGCAAAGCCAGCGCCCGACGCGATGAGCTGGCTCAACACCTCACTGCGCCAGTTGCGAACATCATCCTCGAGTCGCCACACCGCCTCATCGCTACTCTCAAAGCGATCAACGACATAGCGCCTGATCGCCAGATCGCTGTCTGCCGCGAGCTAACCAAGCTGCACGAAGAGGTATTCAGAGGCACGCCAGAAGAGGCGATCCAGCACTTCAAGGAACCGCGAGGAGAGTTCGTGATCGTCGTTGCGCCTGCTCCGGCAAGAGACGAAGCACCTGATGAAGGCGAGATAGCAGCATCGGCAGCAAGAGCAATCGCAGATGGCCTGAGTGGACGCTCAGCCGTGGAACATGTCATGGCTGAAACCGGAGCTGCCCGCAGCATCGCCTATCCTGCCGTGCTGAAAGCGCAGGAGCCAGAATGAGATCACGCGGCATGGCACTTCTGACTATTCGAGTTTCCATAGCGAACGCAAACTCGCAGCTATAATCGGGCATTGGGCCAACAGCGGTCCTGCATAACTACGACTCGCCGCTTCCCGACATCGAGTTCAATTGCCAAAAAACATCCTCGTCTGCGTCGCCTGGCCATACGTAAACAACGCTCCTCATCTCGGTCACATCGCGGGGATGAACATGCCTGCCGACATCTTCGCTCGCTACCACAGGCTGGCAGGCAACAACGTGGCGATGGTCTCCGGCTCCGATATGCACGGCACGCCAACGGCGCTTCGGGCTGTTGACGAGGGTGTGAGCCCGCACGAGATCGCATCTCGCTACCACGAGATCTGGTCCGATGCCTTCGAGCGGATGGGCTTCAGCTACGACATCTATACGCACACGCACACTGATCATCACCGTGAAGTTGTGCATGATCTCTTCAACGTGCTCGATGAAAAGGGATTCTTCTACGAGTCGACCCAGTCGATGCCCTACTCACTCACCGAGCAGCGGTTTCTCTCGGATCGCTTCGTCGAGGGAACATGTCCTCACTGCGACTACGACTCCGCACGCGGTGACCAGTGCGACAACTGTGGCCGGACGCTTGATCCTTCAGACCTGATCGACATCCGCTCCACTCGAGATGGCTCAACGCCCGAGTTCCGCGATACGACGCATCTGTACTTCAAGCTGAGCGCTTTCCAGGACGATCTGCAGAAGTGGATTGACGGCAAGTCTGACTGGCGGCCAAACGTCCGCAACAACACGCTGAACTATCTGCGAGAAGGCCTGCACGACAGGGCGATCACCCGCGACATCGAGTGGGGCGTGCCTGTTCCGGTCGAAGGCTACGAGTCCAAGAGGGTCTACGTCTGGTTCGAGGCGGTGATGGGCTACCTGTCCGCCACGAAGCTCTGGGCCGAACGATCTGGCGATCCGGATGCGTGGGAGCAGTTCTGGAAGGACGAGTCGGCAGAGACCTACTACTTCCAGGGCAAGGACAACATCCCGTTCCACACGATCATCTGGCCGGCGATCCTGCTCGGCTACGGCGGTCTCAACCTGCCGACGGACGTTGTTGCAAACGAGTATCTGAACCTTGGCGCAACAGGCTTCTCAAAGAGCCGGGGTAACGCTGTCTGGCTGCCCGACTACCTTGAGCGATACGACGTCGATCCGCTCCGCTACTACCTGAGTTCGATCATGCCGGAGACTTCTGACTCGGAGTTCACGTGGGAAGGCTATCTGGCCGCCAACAACAATGAGCTGGTGGCCACGTTCGGCAACTTCGTTCACCGCGTGATGACCATCACGACCCGTAACTTCGATGGCGAGGTTCCAGAACCCGGTGAGCTAGACGATGCGGACAGAGCAGCCCTTGACGCCTGTGACTCTGCACTGAGTGAGGCCGCATCTGCGCTGGAAGGACGAAAATTCAGGGACGGATTGCGTGCTGCGATGTCACTGGCGCAGCACGGTAATCGATATGTAGACCAGAAGCAGCCTTGGGCGACTGTGAAGCAGGATCGAGATGCGGCGGCTACTACTCTATGGGTTGGCCTGAACGTCATCGCCACACTGCGCACGCTGTTCTCACCATACCTTCCGTCGTCCTGCGAGAAGATTCACGGTATGCTTGGGCTGCCCGGCGATATCGCCGCAGATGGCTGGAACAGGATCGAGGTGAAGCCAGGCACGAAACTGGCCTCGCCGAAGCCGCTCTTCAAGAAACTGGACGAGAGCATAGTTGAAGAAGAGAACGCCAGGCTGGAACAGCCCGTCTAGGCGCGGCTTGAAAGGGTGCCGTTGCTCGGAGCAGACCCAAAAGAGAGAATCTACGCCCCGGTAGCGAATGACCTGGAACTGGTCATCGCCAACATCGCCGGTGTGGCGGAGAGCGAGGGACCGGAGCCGCCAGCCGAGATCGAATCTCGACTGGCACAGGTTCTGGCTACGCCTGGCAAGCGAATCCGCCCGGCCATCACGCTTCTCACCTCGAAACTATGGGGGCGAATCCCGGACGATCGCACGATCAAGATGGCTACCGCGGTCGAGCTTCTTCACATCGCCAGCCTGATCCATGACGACACAGTAGACAGCGCAGACACGCGTCGCGGCCACGCGACGGCTTCCAACCTCTGGGGCGGAAACATAGCGGTGCTCCTTGGCGACTTCGTCTTCGCCACATCTGCCACGTTCGTCTGTGACACAAACAGCGTGCGGCTGATACGACGCTTCGCCGAGACGATCGCCGAGCTATCTCGAGGAGAGCTCAACGAGATCCTGGAGTCGTGGACAGGACAGACAGACAGGCAGAAGTACCTGAGGCGAATCTACGATAAGACCGCTTCTCTATTCTCGACTTCGGCAGAGAGCGGCGCTGTTCTTGGCGAGGCTGATGAAGAGGCCATCGCCAATCTGCGCCACTATGGATACAACCTCGGTATGGCATACCAGGTGTTCGATGATCTTCTTGACTACGAGTCGAGCCCGGAGCAGCTGGGCAAGCCGACCGCTAACGATCTCGCCAATGGGGTTTTGACACTGCCCGCCATACTTGCCATCGAGAGCGGCGCTGCACGTGACGAAGTTGGCAAGTTCCTCCGTGCGCCACAGCAAGACCGGCCGGAACTTCTGCAGGTGGCCTATGACGCCATCTGCCAGTCAGACGCGCTTGATGAGTCGAGGTCTATCGCCAACGGCTATGTCGACTCAGCCCTCGACAACCTCGCCGCACTGCCCGAATCGGATTCGAAAGAGGCGCTCGTGCAACTCACCGCCTACATCCGTGACAGGCAGTTCTAGCTGATGCCTTCGCGCATCTCTGCAGCAAGACGCCGGAAGCTCAGCCCTCCTCGACGCCTGCCTGTCTCCGTCGAACACATCATCGATAAGCTCACACCACTGTATGGCCCGATCGAGTGGAAGCCGCGGTACAACGCGCTCGACGAGCTGATCTTCACCGTCCTCACTCAGCACACCTCCGATCTGAACGCAGAGCGCGCCTTCGATGAGTTGCGACGCCGCATTCCGAGCTGGGCGCAGGTGATCGAGGCCGATACGGAGCAGGTGGCGAAGGCCATCCAGTCAGGCGGGCTGGCCAATCAGAAATCGGTGCGCATCCAGGCCATTCTTCGAGAGATCCTTGCCCGCCACGGACATCTCGAGCTGGAGTTTCTGAAGGACCTGGAGCTAGACGAGGCACGGGCGTGGCTGACCGATCTGCCTGGCGTAGGTCCAAAGACGGCTGCTGTCGTGATGGCGTTCTCGCTTGGCATGCCTGCGATGCCAGTGGACACCCACATTCACCGGGTCTCTGGCCGGCTGGGACTCATCAGGGAAGGCACATCAGCCGACGATGCGCACATCGTGATGGAGAAGATCGTTGCGCCGGATGACCGGTTCAACTTCCACATGCTGCTGATCACTCACGGCAGACAACTGTGCAAAGCGCGGCGGCCTCGATGCGGCGACTGTCCACTTGCCGAGCTGTGTCCCTCTGCAGCCGAGTTCCTGGCGACCGGCTAATCTGGTCTGTCTCAGAAGCTATGGATGACGAGGCGCAGCACACGTGGCCTGTCTGCTAGTAACTGTGTGTGATCGCACTTCCGCGCTACGGGCAGGCAAACCGGCATGAATCTCAGGCGGACCGCAGGTAATATTGTTGGATGTGGCGCTCGGGTTCGCCCCGCCACAGGTTCCATGAGCCCCGTTAGTGTAGTGGCCTAACACGTCTCCCTTTCAAGGAGAAGATCACCGGTTCGAATCCGGTACGGGGTACCAGAGCACAGGTTCTTCAATTGGGGCACCGTTTCTAATCTTGGTGCGCCAAGCTACAGTCCGAATTGCGACGAAGCGTCGACGAATTCCGCTGCTGTGACACGATTTTGGTACCTTTCAACTTGCAATCCTTCGTTTCATCGTTCAACGATTAGAACACTGAACATTCACTGTAGAGAAATCGTCGGATAGAGAATGGCTACAAAGAGGCCACGACCGTACCTATGGGTGACCTGGCTATCACGATTGATGGCAGGGGATACCAATTGCGAATGGGCGACATGGTTCAGGACGTATCATAAGGACTACGACCGCGTTCCCAGCGACTTCAACTTGGCAGCATGGAGAGTGTCACATACAAGGCTTGTGAGGGAGACCAGACGACGGGTAGAAGGGGACGGGAAGGTCGTACTGCAGGAATCACAAGCGGAGTTTTGGTACGAATCTCCTGGAGGAATTCGACTCTCCGGAAGTCCAGATCTCGTAGTCATTGATAGCGATTCCGCGATCATTTACGACTGCAGAACCGGCAAACATCGCGACGCGGATGCGGTCCAGGTCATGATCTACATGTACTGCCTCCCACTTTCCCACCCCGAATTGGCCGGGAAGAAGCTGTCTGGTGCAGTGGTATACAGACAACACCAAGTCGACATTCCTGCTTCAGCGATCAATGATCGATGGATCGGCGATTTTGAATTCTTTCTGGACTCACTAGAGAGCCCAGATCCTCCACCAACGGTGCCGAGTGGCAGCGAATGTGCTTACTGCGATATCGCTAAATCCGAGTGCTCCGATCGCGTAGAGTAGCGTGCGCAGTCTTGTTCACTAGGGTTGTCACAATGTGTAAAATAGAACCAATGTTCTAATATGGAGGGAAAGATGACACGGAAAGACTGGCTAATCCAAGCTCTGGATCTCGCCGCAGATGGCCTGACTCCCGTTCAACTCCAGAAAAGCCTGTTCATCCTTGGTGCGGAACTGCCCAGAAGTGTTGGCAGAAACTTCTACAAGTTCGAACCCTACAACTACGGCCCATATGACTCCACCATCTACCACGATGCCGATGCGATGGCTGTCGAGGGACATGTAGAGATATCTTCCCCATTGATGTCCAGCGTCCGCCTTTATCAGATCACCCCAAGCGGACGCGAATTAGCCGACGCAAAACGGGAAGCGTTGGATCGTGTTGGTGTGGAATACCTCTCAAAAGTGGTCGGCTGGGTAGAGAAGCTCTCGTTCAGAGACTTGGTCGAGGCCGTATATGCACGATACCCCGAACAGCGAGTGAACAGTGTGTTCGAATCATGACTCTCGTAATTGGTGTGAAGTGCAAGCGTGGCGTGGTGATGGTCGCAGACTCCGCGGCTACGTTCGGATCGATGGGAACTAGGACCATCGCCCAGCCCACGGCTGAAAAGATCAGAGTCGTCGATGCGAGAGCGTTGGTAGCTGTGTCCGGACCAGTGGGGCTCGGGCAACGTTTGTCTCAGTCACTTGCCGATAGCATCAAGAGTCCGAAGTTCCTGAAACGGTCGAGCTCAGCAGTGATGACTGATTTGTCGAACGAGTTTCGCAAGCACACGATTCCGGAAATCAAGGTTGCGATTGAAACGAGAGGGCTGGTTGGCCCGGACATTGCAGGTGCGCCGGCACTATCCACAACTTTGGTCGCTTTGGCTATCAACGGTGAACCTTGTCTGTTCGAGTTTGATCATCAGAGCGCGCCAGAAGAAATGGTGGAGTCTCTCCCATTCTCCTGCATCGGCAGCGGGAAGCAACTGGCCGATCCTTACATGGCTTTCTTCAAGAACCTGTTCTGGCCAAATGACGAGTTGCCCTCAATGGCCCAAGGCGAATTCACGGCACTATGGGCCATGAGACAAGCCATTGACTTCGCGCCGGGAGGCATCGCTGACCCGGTACATCTATTCAGACTAGACGGGAATGGAACCAAGTTTACTGCCCACAAAATGCCAGATGAACATCTTCAAGAACATATGGAGTCTATCGGAGCGCTGTCGGAAGTGATGAAGAACTGGAACAGAGGCGAATCCGCTGGTCTCAGACCAGAGGTACCGAGTCCAGACACAGACGTCGAATGAGATCTATGTAAGTGGTCTAGTTTCGAGCGGCTGCCCGGTTCTGCGCTGTCCTGCGACTCTCAGCTACGGAGCAGCGGTCGGCTCTGGCGAAGCTGTCGGCGCGGTGAAATCGATCTGTGGGTCGTAGGGAACCGGAGTCGACAGTGAATCAGTGATCTCCCCGGTCAGGCGGTCGTAGAACGCCTTCAGCTCCGGGTCAGTGAACTCCTCACCTGCAGCATCGAACATGTTCGTCAGGGCGCTGTTGTAGACCTGCTCGATGTCAGGAACCCATCCTGCGCCGCCGTCACCCGATGACGC
Source organism: Dehalococcoidia bacterium (assembly GCA_028281895.1). GTDB lineage: Bacteria > Chloroflexota > Dehalococcoidia > Lucifugimonadales > Lucifugimonadaceae > JAJCYX01. The sequence continues at coordinate 1,277 of JANQIZ010000124.1, read as the reverse complement.
TCCTCTGACAAGGCTCGCTCCAGCCGTGAGGGAGACTCCGAGCACCACTCCTGCCAGAATCCCGATGAGCATCCTGCCCATCGCTACGCTCCCATGTCCGGGCCATCGCCATCTTCTGTGTCTTCAGAAAGGCGGAAGCGCTGAACCTTGCCGTCCCACTCATCCGAATCCAGGTAGCCGAGGTCCTTCGCTCTTCCCGGTCGGCGGGAAGGACGATGACGCTCTTTGGCGCGGAGCACCTTGTCGACCGCCTTCTGGACGTTTTCCTGAAAGCTCCCGAGAAGACTCTGGTCGATCCTGTGGTCGATGAACGGTATGGACCACGCCGCGCTGGTTATGGCGGCAGCCAGGTCTTCGGCATTGATCTCGCCATCTGAGAGCACATATGACCACTCAAGCCCGAGGCCTCGCGGAATCATGGCAAGGTGTTCGGGGTCGGAATGCGGCGAGATCAGCACAAACGCAGTTGTCGGTGAGATGGCACGAAGCGCGAACGCCGTATCGATTCCGCCGAGCTCGTAGTCGAGGTCTGCCTCGATCACAACGACATCTGGCTTGAGCAGAACAACCCTCTCGGCGGCCTGGGTCCTGTCGCTCGCCCCTGCCAGCAGCCTGATGCGCCTGTACTCCGAGAGGATTTTGGAAACCTGCTCGGTGAAGCTCTGGCTATTGGAAACAGATAGAACCTTCGTAGGCTCCACACCGGTGAACGTCACAGGCAGTCGCTGATGCCTGGTCTTGCGGGATCTGTCGAATTCGGAATCCATATCGCCTTCTGTGGCCACGAATCCGAGGTTGCGGCTCGGTGTGGCGCCGGTGTGCCGAATGTGTGCGAATGCCATCATGTGGTGGAATACACGTAGATGGCCGCAACTTTCGGCTCACCACAGCGAGCGCGAAGGGATCGCCGAGAGCGCCGTACTGGCGCGTCGGGGAAGATGCAGAGGCGAGTTCAGGAAGCGTCGGGCGATGGACGCTACTGGGTGATGTGGACCTTTACGGAGCCAGAGCTCTTGTCGTAGGCCGTTGCAAAGCCGTCCTGGATATCGTCCAGTGACACTCTGTGAGTCACGATCTCGCGATACGGCACTTTTCCTGAGGCCATCAGCTCGATCGCAACCTCGTAGTCGTGAACTCCGTCTATCACGTCGTAGCAGGACACCGAGATGATCGCTATCTCGCGCAGCAGCGGATCGAAGAGATCGATCTCCATCGGGATCTTGATGCCGCCAAGGTTCACGACCTTGCCCTGCGGCCGAGTCGCCCGGATCGCCTGG
>JANQIZ010000069.1 GCA_028281895.1 Dehalococcoidia bacterium | reverse complement strand
CAACAGTTCGCGGCTGAATGTAGAGATCCTCTGCGATAGCCGCGTTAGAAAGGCCGCGCGCCATGCAGTCAAGCACCTCGCGCTCACGCTCGGTCAGCTCTGAGAGGAACTGGCTCTCAACCTGGTTCTCCGTTCGCGCGAGCTTGGCGACGATCTCGCTGGCGAGGTACGTCTTGCCCTCGGCAACGTCCTTGACCGCCTGCACAAGATCGGCAAGGTTCTCGAGCGACTGCTTGAGCAGGTATGCCTTGCCCTTCACATCGCCCTTGAGGAACTCGCGAACAAACTCATCGTCATCAAAGGCCGAGAGAAGCACGATGGCGATATCGGGGTGCTTCTCGCGGATGATGCGGGAAGCGTTCACTCCGTCCAGCCGCGGCATGCGGCCGTCCATGATCACCACTGTTGGATCCAGGCGGTCAACCATGCCCAGAGCTTCCTGGCCATCGCCAGCAAAGCCAACAATCTGAATATCAGGGTCGGTATTCAGCAACATGCCGTAGGCCTGTCGCATCAGCTCATGGTCATCAACCATAAGCACCCGTATCGACTTCGCTGATGTATCCGTACTCAAAGCTGCCTCCTGTGTCCTTAGCGGACCGAACGACTATCCGAAGCTGTGGGCCAGTTAGCTGGCCTCTTCAACCGCGCCGGAGCTTGCCGGCAATCTTCCCGACACGATCCACGCGAGGGCGGACGACCCTCCACCCTTCATGCTCACGCCAGTCACAGGGTCGACCGTTCCACCCTGCGACTCGAACATGGATCGGACCTGCTCATCGACAGGCCACTCATTTGATGAAACTTCGCCCCATGGCTCCGCCGTCAGGACAAACTCGCCCGCGCCGTCAGCGACGCTTCGAGCTTCCCAGTAGACGGTTCCGCCTTCCGGCAGGGCGTCCATCGCAGAGAGCATCACCTTCACGAGAGCGTGGAGAGTGAGCGCGCGGTCTGCCCGCACCTCTATCTCCGCCTGCTCGCCGCGGGCGATGATCTCCAGGCTGCCAACCTTCACCGCTGGGCCGGACAGCGCAGCGGCGTGAGCAACCATCTCGCCAAGGTCAAGGTCCTCGACCGTTCCCGGCTCTGCCTTGGCAAAATCCCACACGTTTCGAGCCAGCTCCCTGGCGCGGCGCGTGGAGCTCTCAATCAGGTTCAAATAGTCAGAGACCTTGGCTGCCGACTGGCCGTCGAGGCCTGCTTCAGCGCCGAACATGGTCTCCTTAGCGAGCTCTGTGAAGCCGAGGGCGATTCCTATCGGCCCATTCAGCTCATGTGCGAGGCCGGATGAGATTCGGCCAATCAACTCGAACTTTTCCGCTCGGTTCTGTTCTGCGTTGACTGTCATTCACCTGTCGCTCTTGTTTGTCACAAAACGTGCCGGCGCCATGCCACCGCTTAGCCATCGCAGGCGCCGGAGTAAATCAATACACGAACGGGCCAGTTGTCACTTAGCGGTATTCACTGCCGAATAACGCTGTTTCCCAGCAACTTCCCAGCCCAATCCAGCTACTGGCGCTCTTCCGCCATGCCCTACCCCCGGTGATCCTGTGGGCTTCTGTCCAGTAGCACTGGTGGCAAATGCCGCCGTGTTGGCACAAAGTTAGCGCGGCACTTCACTGCCCCGTATGAGGGGCTGCACGCAAAGGAACCCCGCAAGGTAGTGGAGGTTTACACGGATTCGAATAGGACGATGGTCCCGGGACTAGCTGGACGAACGTCCCTGTGCCGCAACCGCGGCCATTGCCGCCTCGGTCTCCGACTGGTCTCCCAGGTAGCGATGCCCGGCCGGAGTCATGTCGTCGTTCAGCTCGTAGATCAGAGGCACGCCCGTCGGGATGTTCAGGCCAACAATCTCCTCATCGGAGATGCCGTCCAGGTGCTTGACCAGCGCCCGCAGGCTGTTGCCGTGCGCCGCGATAATCACCTGCTGCCCTGTGCGGATCTGCGGAACGATGCGCTCCTCCCAGTAGGGCAGCACACGCGCGACGGTGTCCTTAAGACACTCGGTGAGCGGGACATCGTCCTCAGACAGGTCTGCATAACGCGGGTCAAGCCGCGGGCTGCGCTCATCGTCCGGCTCTAGCGCCGGCGGACGGATGTCGTAACTGCGTCTCCAGATCAAGACCTGCTCGTCTCCATGCTTCGCGGCGGTCTCTGCCTTGTTGAGTCCCTGGAGCGCGCCGTAGCTGCGCTCATTGAGCTGCCACGACCTCTCGACAGGAATCCACATCCTGTCCATCTCGTCCAGCACTATCCACAGAGTGCGAATCGCCCGCTTGAGCACCGACGTGAAAGCGAACTCTGGCAGCAGTCCTTCTGCCGCAAGAAGTCCCGCCGCCTTGCGAGCCTCTGCGACACCGTTGTCTGTGAGGTCGACATCCTTCCAGCCAGAGAACCTGTTCTCAAGGTTCCACTGGCTCTCGCCGTGTCGCAGCAGTATCAGTTGATAGGTCATCTCTTCTCCGGTCGTCGATTCCCACAGCCGCCTGTTCTATAAGGCTAGCTCTCCAGGATGAAAGATACGCTAATGGAGCGCGGATCCTCCGTATTGAAGCCATGCGATTCGAGAAAACCCTGTGGCAGCTCGAGCGCGTCTATGTACGAGACGAAAGGGCGATACGAGGCCGCCTCGCCGCCGCATCGCTGGGTCCATTCGGAGTCCTGCTCATGATCGAACCTGAAGCAGGGCTGCATCTGTCTGAACGCAACGCCTATGCTCGATTCTCCGATGTAGAGGATATCCAGCGGCGCGTAGGTGTTGTACATCCAGAAGCCGCCAGTACGAGGCTCGTTCCACGTGAACAGCATGCCGGTGCTCTCCGGCACAGCCTCACGG
>JANQIZ010000120.1 GCA_028281895.1 Dehalococcoidia bacterium | reverse complement strand
CACCCTCTGACTCCCTCCCTCAAAGGGAGGGAGAAACCCATCACCGCGTGCCGCAGTCGCCTCTTCCCTCTCTATCGCAGGGAAGTTGCCACCTATTCGCGCTACACTTGCGGGCCATGCCAGATACCACCGACACCATCACGGACGAGATGCGCTCCCACATCGGAGTCGCGTCCGAGCCTGTCACATATGACGTCAGCCGCTGGGAGATCGCCCGTTTCGCCTGCGCCATCGGCGACGACAACCCGCTCTACGGTGACGAGCCGGCCGCACGTGAATCCGCCGTCGGTGGTCTCATCGCTCCCGCCACCATCCTTCGCTCTTTCCTTCCCGGCCCCACGCCAGAGCCCTTCCCTGAGCCATTCGCGCACATCCTCGACGCGGGCAGTAGTTACCGCTTCTTTCATCCGGTGAGGGCAGGCGATTCGATCACGGTCGTCAGGACGCTCAAGGACCTCTTCACCAAGTCCGGCCGCCTCGGCGAGATGCTATTCAAGGTGCAGGAGATCGCCTACACCAACCAGCTCGGCCAGCTTGTTGCGACGCAGGAGACCACGACGATCACCTTCGGCGAGCCTGATCCAGAGTCTGGCGGCACGCTGGTGGGGACGGTGTAGCGATGAGTCACACGCAGCACATGGCATCGCCCGGCAAGCTGAAATCGCTCTGGTTCGAGGACGTGAGCGAAGGCGACGAGTTGCCGCTGCTCGAGATCGATCCGGACACGCGGCAGCTTGTCATGTACGCGGGCGCTTCCGGCGATTTCCAGCCGATCCACTACGACAAGGATGTGGCGCAGCGCGCCGGTCACGACTCCGTGATCATCCATGGCGCGCTCAAGAGCGCATGGCTGGCGAAGCTGGTCAACGACTGGCTGGAGGACTCGGGCTGGATGCGCGAGCTTGAGGTCCAGTACCGCGGCATCGACTACCTTGATCGCAAGACCTGTCGCGGCCGGGTGACAGGCAAGCGCATCGACAACGGATCCGGTCTGGTGGAGGTGGAGCTTTCGCTGGAGAACGAAGCGGGCGAGGTCACCACTCCTGGCAAAGCGCTGGTTGAGTTGTCCAGACAAAGCTCGTAACTTGATATTTTAGGGTAGCCAATTGTCCTTGATGTTTCTGTGGTTGGGTCAGATTATTGATGGATACTCTTTAATCGTTAGGGATCGCAAGCTCTAATTGATCGACATCGATGAGAAGAATTCGTTTGGGCAAGAGTGCGAAATTGTGCCTGATAGACGCAGAATCATGAGTCGAGCCTAGAAACAAAGGGACTTGACTAACGCGCCTATCCAACTTATTAGCCAACGGCTGTACATGTTCTGGTAAAGCTTGATCACCTACATCCCACTCAGGGGCCAAACCATTCTTGTGCTCAACTTCCCAGTTTTCCGTTTGATCTTCGAAAAGGCATCGCCAAGGTAAGGCATGCATTGACTGATGCAGCCGGTAGAAAGATGCACTAGTTCCCCTGGCATCATGAACGGAACGAACATCTGTCGCGGGGACAAAAGTGCATCCGACAACTCGATAGTCACCAGCCGAGCGTGGGCATTTGCTCTCCACTGACGATGCGAGCCATTTGTCTACATGATTGTAGAAACAATATAAAGGAACAGCATTATGGTATCTAGCGTGTTCATCCAATCGGTCCAACTGCTCAAATGGCCTGCGTAATTGCTTATATGTGGCGACCGAATTGGCCTTCTCCGGGATGTATATCTTTTTCGTTTGAATGAATACTCCGCACCAATTATTTCTCCGTGAAGATCCTATCCACCATTCCCAATCCATGCCGTTGGTCGCTTCTTCGCGATTTCCGATTCGACGTATTACAATACCATTCAAGGCACTGCGGGCAATCGAGAGTCCAAGGAAATCTGTGAATGAATCCTCAGAGATACGCAGTCCTTGACTATATGCAATTCTGATACTCTCCCAAATGTCGATCGCAAGTCGGTCAAACAAGATTCTAAGGCGACTATTATCAAAGTAATCTGGCAACTTAGATGGTAAAGGGGGGTCAACGCGACTAGATACGGATTTGCGATTACCAACATTTAACGGCTTTGTCATCTTGTATCCAATTTTCAAATTGTTTAGTTCTAAGGATGCTGGACCGTGGCCCCTAACTGTACTCTCTTCTCTCAATGTAACCCGAACGAGAGTCCTATTCGAAGGTAGACTGTCGTTAGCCATTGACATTCAAAGCAGGACCCAGATCACAACATGCCCTCCAACCCACCTGCACTCGAAGGAAAAGTAGCCGTCGTCACAGGCGCAGGCCGCGGCATCGGCAGAGCGATTGCCGAAGAGCTCGCCCGCAACGGCGCCAGGGTCATCGTCAACGATGCCGGAGTAGCTCTCGACGGGAGCGAAGGATCTTCCTCACCTGCTGATGAGACGGTCGCCGCAATCAAGGCCGCAGGCGGTGACGCTGCGCCTGTGATCGAATCGGTGTCCAGCTGGGAAGGCGGAAAGCGCATCATCGAAGCGGCGGTCGACACCTTCGGCGGCATCGACATCGTGGTCACCGCGGCAGGCATCCTGCGGGACCGCATGATCTACAACATGACTGAAGAAGAGTGGGACGATGTCATCGCGGTCCACCTCAAGGGAACCGCATCGGTTGCAAGACACGCCGCCCCGATCTTCCGCCAGCAAAGAGGCGGACGCATCATCACCTTCTCCTCGGAATCCGGGCTCGTCGGGTTCATGGGCCAGGCCAACTACGGAGCCGCCAAGTCAGGCATCGCAGGCTTCACCAAGGTGCTGGCGAAAGACCTCGGCAAGTACGGCGTCACCTCAAACTCCATCGCCCCGCGCGCCGCTACGCGCATGATCGACTCGATTCCCGACAAGGCCAAAGACGCTCTCAGGGACCAGAGACTCATGCCCGCGGCAGGCGAGATGGCGTGGGAGCCGGAAGACGTCGCTCCGTTCGTGGCATATCTCGCTTCCGACTACGCAGCGCCCATCAACGGCCAGGTGTTTCTCGTCTACGGTGGCAACGTCACGCACCTCTCTCTTCCGCGCCGCGTCAAGACGATCTACAACCCGAACCCGCCCGGCCGCTGGGACCTGAGCGAGCTCGACTCGATGGCTCCTCGCTACCTCGCTCCACACTCGAAACAGGAGAAAGGCCCGGCGAAACGCCTCGAAGGCAAGGTTGCGGTCGTCACCGGAGCCGGCCGCGGCATCGGACGCGGAGTTGCCAAAAAGCTCGCAGCCGAAGGCGCGTCGGTGGTCGTGGCAGACATCGGCGCTTCGCTCGCAGGCGAAGGCAACGACAACTCACCAGCTGCGATGGTTGTTGAGGAGATCAGCGAGCTGGGCGGCAAGGCAGTCGCCTGCTACGAGAGCGTTGCCGAGATGGAGGGCGGCGCAAACATCGTCAAGACGGCGATCGACAATTTCGGGAGGCTCGACATTGTGGTCACCGCAGCGGGAATCCTGCGGGACCGGATGATCTTCAACATGTCGGAGCAAGAGTGGGACGATGTTGTCGCCGTTCACCTCAAGGGCACCTTCTCGGTGGTGCAGCCCGCGGCGCAGGTCTTCAAGGAGCAGGGCAGCGGCCGGATCATCACCTTCAGCTCGGTATCTGGGCTTTACGGCTACGGCGGACAGTCGAACTATGGCGCGGCCAAGGACGGCATCGCCGGGTTCACTAGAGTTGTTGCGAAGGATCTTGCTCGGTTCGGGGTGGCCGCAAACGCCATCTCGCCGGGGGCGCAGACGCGCATGACGGACAGCGTGCCGGAGTCGACGAGAGCGATGCGCGTTGGCGAGTTCCCGCCGCCACCGGATGGCACGCTGACCAACGATCCCGAAGATGTTGCGCCGATGATCGCGTGGCTGTCGTCTGACGAAGCGTCTGACGTTACCGGCATGATCTTCCACACGGTCGGCAATCGGGTGAGCGTGATGAACCATCCTGAGCCGCAGCGCTCCATCCACAAAGACGGCCGCTGGACCGTTGAAGAGCTGGCCGCCATCATCCCCGAGACCATCGGCATGGACCTAATCAACCCGGCTCCGCAACAGGGGTAGTGGGCACGCTGATCTGGATGTCCTATTCCCTCTCCCAATCTGGGAGAGGGTCAGGGTGTGGGTGACAGCCTGACTATCCGGCCCACCCTCTGACTCCCTCCCAACATGGGAGGGAGAAACACGCCACCTTCTCCAATATTCAGGTGCCCGTCTTGGGCGCGGGTTATGGTTAGCTTCATTCGGTCATCTGCACAGCGCATCAGCCCATGCCCACGCCCACCTACATCGGAATCGATGTCGGCACCTCCTCAATCAAGGCGGTCGCCGTCTCCGAAACAGGTGAAGTCCTGGCCATCGCCGACTCACCGCAGACAGTCAGCGTCCAACAGCCCGGATGGGCGGAACAGCAGCCTGAAGACTGGTGGCAGGGCACGCTTAGCAGTGTCAGGCAAGTCGTCTCGCAGCTCGATTCGCCGTCGCAGGTACGCGCTCTAGGACTCTCCGGACAGATGCACTCGCTCGTCGCGCTCGACGAATCGCAGCAAGTCATCCGCCCGGCCATTCTCTGGAGCGACGTCCGCACATCGGAGCAGTGCGACTACATCTACGACACCGTTGGGCCTCAGCGCGTGCAGGAGATGTGCGGCAACCCTGCGCTCGAAGGCTTCACCGCCACCAAGATCCTCTGGCTGCGCCAGCACGAGCCCGAGAACTACGCCCGCATCCGCACCATCATGCTCGCCAAGGACTACGTTCGGTTCAGGATGACAGGCGAGATCGCCACCGAGCCGTCCGATGCCTCGGGAACCCTGCTCTTCGACGTGCGGCGCAGAGGCTGGTCGAGCGAGATGTGCAGTCTCCTCGGGATCGAGCCGTGGGTGCTGCCCCCCGTGATCGAATCGTCCGCCATCGCCGGCTATGTGACTGCTGATGTTGCCGATCATCTCGGTCTGCCAGAGGGCACTCCTGTGGTCGCTGGTGGAGCAGACAACGCATGTGCCGCAGCAGGCGCAGGAGTGGTCGCCGATCGCACCATGCTCATCACTGTCGGCACATCCGGAGCGGTGGTGGCGCCGACATCGCTCCCGACCGTCGATCCCGATATGCGCATCCACTCGATGGCCCACGCCGATCCGAACACCTGGTACCTGATGGGCGTCGTGCTCTCGGCAGGAGCTGCGCTGGCGTGGTGGCGCAGCACAGTGGCAGATGGCGGCGAATCGCCGAGCTTCGACGACCTGGTGGGTTCAGCGATGTCTGTGCCTGCGGGTGCAGAGGGCTTGACGTTTCTGCCTTACCTGACGGGCGAGCGCACTCCGCATGCCGATGGCGCAGCGAGGGGCGTGTTCGCCGGGCTGAATGCCGGGCATACGCGGGCGCACATGAGCAGAGCGGTGCTCGAGGGCGTGGCGTTCGCGCTCAAGGATTCGGTGCAGCTCATGCGGCCCCTAGGCTCTGTGCCGGATAGCGCTGTGATCGTGGGTGGCGGTGCGCGCAGCGAGGCCTGGCGGCAGATGATCGC
>JANQIZ010000098.1 GCA_028281895.1 Dehalococcoidia bacterium | reverse complement strand
GCTTGACATCGACGTGGAAGCCAACCGTTGTCTGGCTGTCAGGGAGATGCGCCTGGGCCAGTTCGGCGCAAGTGGTCTCCATCTCCCAGATCATCGATGGACTGGATAGAACGGCGTGGCCGACCTTGCCTGTTGGGTTGTAAAGGTGCGCCTCGTCAACCTGCCAGGACTTGCTCGACTCGATGCCGGTCTGCAGCTTCTCCATATCGAGCTAGAGCGCCATGATGCCGTAGCCAGCATCGACCGGAAGAACGGCTCCCGTGGTGCCTGTGGCCATGTCGCTCAGCAGGAACAGCGCCATGTTGGCAACCTCATCGTGTGTGATCGCTCGCTTGAGTGGAGAGCGCTCCTGGTGCGCGCGTCGCATCTCGTTGAAGCCTGGGATCGACCTCGCAGCAAGAGTTGGCAACGGACCGGCAGAGATCGCGTTTACCCGAATCCCGGATGGGCCGAACTCGGCTGCAAGCTGCCGCACTTCGTTCTCAAGAGCGGCCTTTGCGGTGCCCATGATGTTGTATCCGGGGTAGACCTTCACTGATGCGTCGAACGTCATTGTGATGATCGATCCACCTGATTCCTGCATCAGCGGCGCGCCGTATTTCACTACTGGAATCAGAGTGAAGGCGCTGGCCTCGAGAGCGGTCCTGAAGCCATCGAGCGAAACGGCTGAGAAGTCGCCTCCGAGATCGTCCCGTTCGGCATACGCCACCGAGTGAACGATGAAGTCGATCGATCCCCACTCGCTTTTGATCTTTTCGTATACCGCCTTCACCTGGGCGTCGTCCGTGGCATCACACTCGACGATGCGCGGCTCGCCAAGCTGCGAAACCAGCTTCTCAACGGGACCGCGCACACGTTCGTTCTGGTACGCGAAAGCGAGATCGGCACCCGCCTCTGCGAGCCGTTGTGAAATCACCCATGCGATGGAGCGCTGATTGGCGACGCCGAATACGACGCCCCTCTTTCCGGTCAGGTCGATTGATACAGGCATGTTGTTCTCGTTCGTTCCCCGATGGCCGTTTTCAGTTCTATCTCCCTGGGATGTCCTGCTGACGCGAGGGAGCCAGACGCTGTGGATGACAAGTATGCAACATCCCGCGAGCGCCGACGCGCACACTCCGTGATCCGCATCGCCAACCGCTCACCCCACGCAAAACCCGGCTCGCCGGTTACCAGTTGGTGTGCGAGCCATCTCTGCGATGCGGGTGCGGAGCCTCCCAGAACTTGAACGGCTCCGTCAGCTTGCTCTCGTCCACCTCCACACCAAGTCCCGGCGTGTCTGGCACCTTGTAGCCCGCGCCATCCAGCTCCACCTGCTGCGGGAAGATGTCGTAGTCGGGATTCTCCGCGCGGCTCATGTTCACCTCCAGCCAGGCGAAGTTCGGAACAGCAGCTCCGAGGTGAACCGAAGCAGCAGTGCAGACAGGTCCGAGCGGGTTGTGAGGCATCAGGTCGATGTAGTGCGCCTCGGCCCAGCCTGCAACCTTCATCGACTCGGTGAAGCCACCGACGTTGCAGATATCGACTCGTGCGTAGTTGGTGATGCCTCGCTCGATGTACGGCAGGAACTGCCACTTCGATGCGAACTCCTCTCCAATGGCGAAAGGCACATCGGTCATCTTGCGCAGCGCTTCGTACGCTTCTGGAGTCTCGTCGCGAATGGGCTCTTCGAGGAAATCAAGAGTGTGCGAAGGCATCATCTGGCAGAACGACGCAGTCTCGGCCACCGAAAGGCGATGGTGGTAATCGACGCCCATGATCGCCTGGTTGCCAAGCTCTTCTCTCGCCTTGATCAGCCACTCCGCTGAGTTCGCGATCGACTCGCGAGGCTCGAAGAGTCCGCCGGACTGTATGTCCATGTTGTCGTAGGAGAGCCGGAAAGCGTTGATGCCGCGGGCCATGAACTCTTTGGCCTGCTCGATCATCTCCGGTCCGTACGGTCCCGCAGTAGTTGCAAATACCGGAACGTACTCGCGGTTCTTGCCTCCCAGCAGGTCGTAAACAGGGACGCCGAGCTTTTTGCCAACGATGTCGTGCAGCGCCAGGTCGATGGCAGAGATGGCCGCTGTCATCGTGCGACCGCCCTCGAAGTACTGGCTGCGATACATCTCCTGCCACAGGGCTCCGCGCCGCATAGGATCACGCCCGATCAGGAACTCTCGATAGTGCTGGACGATGCCTGAAACGGCGAGCTCTCGTCCGGAAAATCCCGATTCACCCCAGCCGTAGATGCCCTCGTCAGTCTCGATCTTGACGAGCATCTGGTTGCGTGTGCCAACCCACACCGGGTACGGCTTGATATCGGTGATCTTCATGTCTGTCCTTTGCTGGTCCGGTCTGTGGGTCCTGAGATGCGGCCGTGCTCGCCGCATTTCTCTGTTCAGATAGAGGTGGCGTCATCGCCTCGCCACGGCGCATAGTACTCGCTGCCCCATACCCGCGCTGTTCGGCGTTCGTTAAGGGCATTCAGGCTGCAGACGCCGCGTGATGCGCAGATCGGTCGAGTAGAATCCCGCCGCAGATTGCTCAGAAGAGTCCTCCACAACGCCTTAACGAGATCCCTCATGGAACAGACCAAAGTCGAATCGCGAGCACCCGTCCGAACCGGGCCGAAGCCGATCAACAAGAGCTCGTTCCGTGAGCTGTATCCAAGCTGGGACATCGGCTACTACGCCGCCGCAGCGATCGTCTATTTCTTACTTGGCCTGGCGTTTAGAGACAAGGTTCTCAACATCGGCGTCGGCCCGCTGTTCTTCGTCGTCTGGATCTGGATCGCGCCGCCGGTATGGCAGTGGGTGATGAAGCGGGTGAACGGCCGATGAGCTGGGCCGCGCACGAGCTTGAGAATTTCTGGTTTCAGAAGCACCTCGGGATGCGAGTTTCGTATCTCGGACTGCTCCTGGGCGCGATGGCACCCGATTTCCTGACGAAGATCCCCGTATACGGCTTCGAGTTCGCTGGCATCGTGCTGCGTACCGACAATCCGGCCCAGTTCCATCGCGGCATGCCCGGATTTGGGTTCACGTCTTCGATCATGGCAGGACTGGTCGTTGCTATCGCCGTCTACTTTTTGACGAAGCGCAATCGAGGCTGGTTCTGGGGCACATGGATCGGGTACTCGGCCCATGCCGCAACCGACATGTTCGATACGGCAGGGACGATGCTGTTCTGGCCGTTCTATAACGGGAACATCTCGGTAGGCGCATGGGCATACGGCGCTGAAGAAGGGAAGTTCGGAGACGCCATCGCTTACTTCAGCAGTCTCGGGTTCGTCATGGATACGGTTGTGCTCGCCCTGGTCGTGATCTTCGCGTGGCGAGTGCTTAGCCGTCGGTACTTCCTGTCTGTAGTCAAACCTGCGGACCCTGCGTGGGGCCTGATGGAGCGCAAGCTTCGAATGCCGGAGCGAGTGCAGATAGCCGTCTACCGTGCCTTCTTCATGTACGGTGCCGTCAGGATCATGTCATGGGTGGCGATAGTCCATGGATTCGAGGGATCGCCATGGGATCTGAGCTGGGGCGGACCGTACTGGGTTGAGCCGTTCGAACGTTGGTAGGAAGCCAGTATTTCGACCGAATGAATGACAGAGGGACTGAGTTGAGGAGAAGCGAATCGTGACTAACGAGAATGGACCGAGCGTGGCGATATCAGGCATCGGCGGAATCTTCTTCCGCTGCAAGGATCCGGAAGCGATGGCGCAGTGGTACAGGCAGCACTTCGGCATCTCGATGGTTTCAGAGGGGATGCCGTGGCAGCAGGAGGCGGGTATGACTGTCTTCTCGCCGTTCCCTGCGGATACTGACTATTTCGGTCGGGCCGATCAGCAGTTCATGCTGAACTTCCGTGTGCCGGACATCGATGCGGCGGTTAGCGCGCTTGGTGATGCAGGCGTCCGGATAGATGAGAACCGCGCTGATGAGGAGTATGGCCGCTTCGCGTGGGTCTACGATCCTGAAGACAACAAGATCGAGCTATGGCAGCCACCAGCAGTCTAGGCCAAGCCACCCTCTGACTCCCTCCCTGATCAGGGAGGGAGAAGTGCGGTTCCCTAAACGTCTGCTGGAGAATTGTCCTCTGCGTTCCATGAGCCGCCTGTGTGAGGATCAGAGTCGGCATCGTAGACACGAGCCTTGACCTGCTCCTCGTCCAGGTCGGTGCCAAGGCCAGGCTCGGTAGGCAGCTCGTAGTAGCCATCCTTGATCACAGCTGGATTGGTCTGAACGTCATCGTGGAACGGCATGTCGCGCGCCGTCTCCAGGATCAGGAAGTTCGGCACAGCCGCGCACACATGCAAACTCGCAGCAGCGGCGATCGGCCCGTTCGGGTTGTGCGGCGCGAACTTGATGTACTCGATCTCAGCCATCGACGCTATTCGCCTGATCTCCGAAATGCCGCCCGTGTGAGCAATATCCGGCTGGATCACATCGACCAGCCTTCGATGCAGGAGATCGCGGAAACCCCAGCGGAAGAACAGACGCTCGCCTGTAGCGATCTCCGTGCGGTGTCCCGCAGCCCTGATCTGCTCCATCGCATCGATATTCTCGGGCGGCACCGGCACCTCGAAGAACAGCACATTCAGGTCTCCGATAGCGTCGATCTGCTTGATAGCGACAGACGGCCTGGCGCGGCCGTGGTTGTCGATCATGATGTCGACATCGGGTCCAAGGCCATCCCGCAGCTTCTTGATTTTCTCTCGCAGCGCCGCCGGGTAGTCCCGCTCGTACAGGCTGTCCTGTCCCGTGGTCCAGCCACCCGTCTTGAACGCAGTGAATCCTTCATCCACCGCTTCCTGCCCACCGCGCAGATCAGCAGCGTGCGTGTATGCGCGGACCCTGTCACGGACCGCGCCGCCCAGGAGCTTGTAGACCGGCTGGCCGTACACCTTGCCGGTGATGTCCCAGAGCGCGATATCTAGCGCAGCCATAGCTGAGCCCATAACCACGCCGCCGCGCCAGAAGCTGTGCCGGTACATGATCTGCCAGTTACGTTCGATCTGCGTCGGATCGGCGCCCTCCAGCCGCTTGGCCAGCGTCTTGATTCCCGCGACAACCGCAGGCTCGTGCCGTTCGAGAGTCCCTTCACCCCAGCCATGAACACCCTCGTCGGTCTCCACCTTGCACAGCACCCAGTTCCTGCGGATGCCCTTCATCATGAACGTCTTAACGTCTGTGATCTTCATGTTTCTCTCTTTGCCGACGAGCCTTGTGGGCGATGGAGCAGTCGCTGTCTGCCGATTCAGGCAGCTTGTGGCCGCAGATTGTAGGCCTGATCCTCAGGCATATGGGCGTATCTCTGGAAGGAACTCAGCGCACCGATACGTGCTATTCCGTTCCCCGCAGAGTGTGTCTTGTCTCACGAGGCTCTGGATAATCGATAGCAACGTTCAGAAAGCGCCGGACCAGACCCAATTGACTAACCCTCGGTACCTGAACCTCGTTAGAGCGATTGCCTATGCCTGCCTTCTGCTGGCGATAGTCGGATTCGCGCTCGGCATCAGAGATGAGCACTACGCGCTGATCACAGTCAGCTTCATCGGCGCCGTAGTGGCGTTCTTGTCCGCATTCGCCGCCGGATTCGTCGCTGATCTGATCTTCCAGTGGCGCACCTCGCTCATTCGCCTGGCCGCCATCGCCGCGCTCGTCGGATCGATATTCGGGTTCAGCCTGGGGATCAACTTCGAGAGCGAGATACTGCTCATCACGAGCTTCGCGACCGCACTGGCCAGCATCGCAGTAGCCTTCAACGCCCCGCTGATAACCAGGATGGCTTTCGGAGCCGCTAATCGTTCTGCCAGGCCGCGTGTCACAAGGGCTCGACCAGCACGCAAACGCCGACGCTAGACAGCCCGGGCGCTGTGTCCTGCCTAGCCGGATCCAGAGAAACGCAGATCGTTCAACTTGTAGTTATGCAGCACATCACGATATCGGCGCGGCTGCTGCAGAGTCTCCCAGCCTGCTGATTCAAGCTTCCTGGTCTCATCTACCGAACTGCCAACCATGGCGGCAACGTCTTCGGGCGCAAGCGAGCTGCTCGCTCCAGTGACGATTCCCATTCTCAAGCCGATCACTTCGGACAGCTGGCGCGGGAGCGACTTCACGGCAACTATTGAGAAGGTGAGCGCGGCTCGTGCCGGTATAGACCTCGAGTGCCCGTCCACGGCCCTGAACAGCCTGTCCATAGTCTTCGTGCGCCCCATGACCAGCAGCCGAAATGCGTGATCGATACCGCCAGATTCGGATTCGAGCGTCGGGAGCAGATCGAGAGCCACGCTTTCGAGGCACAGCCAGCCGGCACGATCCCTGCTGTGGCGAAGGCCATGCACCGCAATCTCCCATTCTCTTGGCTCTGCGCTCTCCAGAAGCGTGCGAAGAGCCGCTATCGACTGTCGATCGCCAAGCATGCCGAGACGGGCGGCGGCGATTTCTCGATCAGCGTCGCTGCCCTGAGCCAGTCGAGCACTCAGCGACCTGAACGACTCCGAGTTCGCTCCTCCCAGCTCGTCTGCC
>JANQIZ010000081.1 GCA_028281895.1 Dehalococcoidia bacterium | reverse complement strand
CGGTCCCCAGTCACTCTCGTCCGAGGCTGCTGGTGTGAACCTCGTACCTGAGGCATGCCACACGGGCGTTCTCGGTCATTGGCGCTACATCGAACGTTGAGGTCAACTCAGCGCCTGCGAGTTCAGCCTCAATCACAGTTTCGAGGTTCACACCAGAAGCCTCGAACAAGAGTGACTGGAGACCGGAGGGCTGGCCGAGGTCATAGTAGTTGCCACCAGACGACTCTGGAAGCCTCGACATCAGGTCACGCACAGCCGACTCGGAAGTGAGCAGCGTTGCCACGTCGATCGTCCAGCCTTCGGTCCTGTACAGCTCTCCGACACTGTCAAGCCTTGCGCCGGTGCTCTCGGACTCACCGAGAAGTCGACCTGGCGTGATCATGAAGACACGTGAGCCGGGATCGGCATCGATACGGGTCAGGAACGAGAATGTGCTCGTCAGAACATCGAACTGGTCAGACTTCTCTGGAGCGGATGCAGTTCGCACCAGGCTCAGCTGCTCGCCGGCAGTACCGACGATGTCGACGCCTGACTGAGCGGTGATTGGCGGGGTGGTCTCCGTGTTGTAGCGCACAATCGCCATCTCACCTGCAGGCAGGTTGCCTGCCAGTGTCATGAGCGCCGTCTCCATCATGTCAAGATCCGCCCTGGAGCTCGCCGCGCCCTCGTCAAGGGCGATGACGGTCATCATGGAAGACTCGTCTGCCGACTGTGCGCCGGCATTGGCCGGGAGAGTCGAAGCTACGAAAACGATTGTGATTGCGATTAGTGCGATTACTGATGGCCGTCGCATTTGGTGTGATCTCCAGGAGAGCGCCGTTGACGCCTCGAAACTGCTGGCTTGCAGGCCTGGTTGGGTACCGCAGAACTGTCCCTGATCATCCCGTTGAGCAGTGCAGAGATCTCAAACAAGAATGATGCGGGTGTCTGGCGAGTCAGACTCGGCTGAACTGAATGCAGCGTATTCGCGGCGCAAATTCCGGCGCAATTTGAACCTGTTGCGAGTTTCAGCCTTTAAACGGGGATCTACCGTGTAATGCATCTGGTCGTTCGCTCTCTGCGGCTCGCCAAATCCGCGGGTCGATGAGACTGTTCGATTGACCCGGTTGAGGGCGCGGAATAGACTCCCGCTCGCTCGCTATTCGAGGTGCTGGCAGATCGACTGCCCGTGCCGCTCCACCTCATCATCTGAGAGTTCCCGAATGAAGATCACCGGAATCAAGACATCCGTTTACGAGTATCGAGACCCTATGCGCGTTGGCGATGCGAACTCGCCTTCAGGCAGACGCCGCGCAAGTGGCTGCGTCGTCGAGTTGACGACCGATGAGGGTCTCACCGGCGTTGCCATCGGAGGCGGAAACGCCCGGCCGCAGATGCAAGGACTGGTCGATGGAATCCTGATTGGAGAGGATCCCCGGCACGTCACCGGCCTGTGGCAGCGGATGGTTGAGCGTTACTTCAAGGGCGGCCACGATGGCATCGCCAATGACGCCATCTCTGTGCTTGACCAGGCTCTGTGGGACCTCAAGGCCAAGGCGAACGAGGAACCGCTCTGGAAAACGCTCGGTGCTTCCAACCGAAAGGTTCTCTCCTATGCGTCCGGCATCGACATGCCGCTGTCTGATGATGAGATATACGAGTACTACGCCATGATGGCGAAAAAGTACGGCTTCAAGTCGGGCAAGCTCAAGGTTGGGCTGGACCAGGATGCCGATCTGCGTCGCATAGAGCGCATGAAGCAGGGTCTTTCGCATGCCACCGACAAGCCGGGACTGCTGGTGGACGCGAACGAGTACTGGAACCCGAAGCAGGCGATCGCCAAGGTTCGGGAGATGGAGCGTAACTTCGACATCGGCTGGGTCGAGGAGCCGGCCCGCCGCTGGGACTTCCTCGGTCTTCGACGCATCGCCGACTCGATCAAGGCGCAGGTCTGCGCGGGTGAGAACCTCGATACGCTGGGCGACTTCCTCCCCTACTTCCACAATCGGTCGGCCGATGTTGTGCAGGTGAGCTCAGGCATGACCGGCATTACATGCGCCCTCCAGATAGCAGACGCCGCCTACGGCTTTGAACTTCCGGTAACCATGGGCGGCTCAGCCGGGCACCTCAACGCCCACATTGCGGCATCGCTGCCCAACTTCATGATCATGGAGGTGAGGCACGCCGAAGCGCCGGACGGTGTCTACACCTCGGATATCCGGTTCGAAGACGGCTACGCGATCCTTGGCGACAAGCTGGGCGTCGGCATCGAGATCGACCATGAAGCGCTGGAGCGAAGCGCGGTTCAGAAGGTTTCGTTCGGCGCTGGCTCAAGTCCGTTTGGACGAAGGCCAGGAGCAGGTCTCTGGGAGTTCCATCCAACGCCCGATGAGCAGGCTGCTGCCGAAGAGGACGCAGATGACTTCGTTCCAGCCCATGTCGCCCAGAACACAGTCAATATCTAGTCATACCCTCCCGCACTAAACCGAGCATCCACCACTCCAGAGAAACCACAAGAACAAGACTATGAAAATCACAGGCTACCGGCTCGAAAAGTACATCCAGCAGATGGACAGAGCGATTGGGGACGCCAACTACCCCGCTGGAGACGACCTAATGTCGTCAGCGATCCTCTGGATAGAGACCGATGAGGGAATCTCAGGCATAGCCCCAATGGGCAACTCCGCCGTCGGCGATCTCTTCCACCTGATAGAGGGCGAAGATCCGCGTGGAGTCCTGGGACTCTGGAAAAAGATGGTCGACTGGGTGCACAAGGGTGGGAACGAAGGCGCGGTCAACGCCGCCATCGGCGCGATCGATGTCGCTCTATGGGATCTCAAGGCCAAGATCAACGACGAGCCACTCTGGAGAACACTTGGCGCTCGTGAGGGTCGTGCGAAGGCCTATGCCTCGGACATCGGCTACAACCTGTCCGACGATGAGCTTCACGCATTCTTCAGCCGCATGGCAGACGTTGGAGTTGAGGGAGGAAAGGTCAAGGTTGGGCTCTCAATGGAAGACGACCTGCGCAGGCTTGGGGTCGTCAAGGACGCGCTGTCAAAAGCGAAGGCCCGGCCATACATCAACATCGACTCCAACGAATACTGGAACCCGAAGCAGGCGATCCGCTACATCAACCAGATCGAAGAGAAGTTCGACATATTCTGGGCCGAAGAGCCGGCCCGTCGCTGGGACTTCGATGGTCTGAGACAGGTATCGAGAGGGATCACCGCATCCGTCGCCTCGGGCGAGAACGTCAACGACATCGGCGACTTTTATCCTCTGATCTCACAGCAAGCCATCGACGTCGCAAACATCAGCTCCGGCCACTCTGGCATCACCGGCTGCAGGCAGGTCGCCAACCTCTGCTACGCCTACGAGATCCCGGTAAGCATGATGAACTGCCAGGCCAACTTCATGGCGCACCTCGCCGCCGCCCTGCCCAACCACAACATGATGGAGGTAGTGGACCCTGGCCGTGAGCGAGCTTTCGAGAGCTGGGACAACCACAT
>JANQIZ010000055.1 GCA_028281895.1 Dehalococcoidia bacterium | reverse complement strand
CTGAGCCGGAAGCGCCCGGATGCGGAGTTGCTGTGGGTGAAGGCGATGGCGTTGGCGACGGACTGGGAGTGGGCGGCACCGTGGCTGTTGCGGTCGGCGCTGGCGTGTTCGTCGGAGCCGGAGCCGGTGCGACGGTAGGGGTGGGTGACGGATCAGGGGTTGACGTGGCTGATGTTGGCGATGCCTCTGGCGCGGGCACGGTGGCCACGACTTCAGCGGTGGGCGTTGGCGATGCGGTTGTGCAGGCAGCCGCCAATGTTGCCAGCACGGCGATGGGAATTAGCGATACCCTGAGCCGGTCGGTTGCCAGGCGTGACCCCAGACGCAGGATCTCGCTCATTCCATCGCCTCGCGTAACCGTCGTTCGCTTGTCACCCAAGGTTCTCCCGGAGCCGGCGTGCTCAAGATCGATTCAGCCTGATCTGAATCGACGGTAGCACGTGGCAAGCAGCGATTGCGACGGAGTGGAACGCGCGAAGGTACTGGTCGAAGTTACCTGTTTGGCGACCGATGGATCGAAAAATCGAGTTTAGACCAGGCGATTGAACTGGCAGACTTGTGCGGGAGAAGTGTAGAAAGAAGGTCGCATGCACCCGGCCGCACACTCAAGTCCGCAATTGTCTGCCAGCAAGCGCTCTCAGCAGCAGGAGATATAGATGAACCCCGCTCAACTCAAGCAGACGTTGGACAACGGCCAGCCCGTCTTCGGGATGATGATTTCAATGATGGAGAACATGCGTTGGACCAGCGTGCTGGCTGCTACGACGCTTGACTACATGGTGGTGGATACAGAGCACGCATCAAGGGACCGGCGAGATATCGCCAACCACGTGGTGATGGGTGAGGCGGCAGGCAAGACGGTGATTGTGCGGGTTCCGGAGCCCAACCCTGTCTGGGTCGCTGAGGCGGTAGACGCTGGCGCGCACGGTGTGCTTGTGCCGTACTGCGAAGACATTGATGAGGTGCGAGCGTGCGCGTGGAAGCTGCGAGTTCACCCGCTCAAGGGCGAAGGCTTCAAGAATGTCATGGAGACAGGCGAGTACCCGAGCAAGAAGTCGCAGGAATACCTCGAGAAGCGCAACGGCGGACGCCTGTTCATCATGGGCGTCGAATCGAAACCTGCCCTCGACAATCTAGAAGCCATGGTGGACTGTGCTCCTCTGGACGGCGTGTTCGTCGGTCCTAATGATCTGACGACGTCTCTCGGTATTCCCGATGAGGTGGACAATCCGCTCTATGTAGATGCGCTGAAACGAATCATCTCTGTAAGCGAGTCGCGCGGACTCCCGGTGTTGATTCATCAGCAGACGATGGAATCGAGCAAGAAAGCGATTGAGCTTGGCGCTCGATGGGTGCTTCACAGCACCGATGCCGGTTTCATCAGGAACGGTGTAAATGCTGACTTTGCGAACCTGCGCGAGTTCGCAAGCCAGAAATGGGAGATTGCGTCTGAGGACGCATCAGGCGATATGGGGACGGTTCACTAGGCGGCGGATCCCAGACTACAAATATGCAACAAGACGAGTTTCTCAACGCCATCGAGAAGATGGCGGAACAGGTGTGGGACTTTCACGAGCGGTGGAAATTCTGGCCATTTGATGGCCAAGACCGCTCCCTTTCAGAGGCTATATCTGAGCGACAGGCGATCCTCGACGAGGAGATAGTCGAGCTTCGCGAAGCGGTTGCTGCCAGCGATGGTGAGGAGGTCGCGGCTGAGGCGGCAGATGTTCTCTTTGTGGCAATCGGCCACGTGCTCAGTCTTAGAGAGGCTGGCGTTAACGGTGTGCTAGCGGTGACGGCTAAGAATGCCGGCAAGACCGAGGCTACGCATGCCGTCCGACCCGATACCGGCAAGTTACTGCCTCTGCATGGAAAGCCACACAAATGGCAGTGACCATTACCACCAGACCCTGGCTGTTCCTACACATGCGCTGTGTGTGTCTGCCACGCGTGAGAGAAGAAAGGAATGTCTAAGATTTACTAATATCGGCGAACGCCACCGCATATCCATGAAAGGAACGGCACCCGATGAGTACTAGACACCAGAATGCCCCAGTATCTGAGTATCAAAGAAGCTTCCGAGTACCTTGGCATCAGCACACACACGCTTTACAAGCTCGTGGAACGCGAACAACTGCCAGCGGCGAAGGTCGGCGGGTCATGGCGACTGAACTCCGAGGCATTGGACGACTTCCTGGGTGGACAGCGGCGCCCGCGCTCCAAGAGCCCCGAGATCTTGATCGTGGATTCCGATCTCAAATCACGTCGCGAACTGGCATCTATGGCGATGTCACGCGGGGCCAGGATCCAGCTCGCAACCGGGGTTGAAGATACCGAGGTCCTCCTGACAGCCGGCATGAAGCCGGACCTGATCCTGTACGCGATCCCGCGTGAGCTTGACCAGGCCTTTGACTTCATGAGCCGAGTAAGGGCCACGCGCAGCAATTGCAGAGTCGCAGCGGTTGTTCCTCCTGAGCGAGCAGCCGATCTGGCCGATCTGATGTCTTATGGATGGCTGATTGTGCTGCCAGTGCCCGTTGAACGCCCCGAGATGGTGAACTTGATCGCAAGCTTGTGAGCAAACTCATGGAACAGATACGTAGAGCTCCTTCGAAACTGGCGCTCATTCGCGAAAGCGGAGAGCGGTCCGGACGAGCGTGCGAGGCGATGCTGAGCGTGATGAACGGCAAATTGCAGTCGCTGATCGACCATGTGATGCAGTTGGAAGACCGTGTTGAGCAGTTCGAAATGAGTGGTCGCCAGGGCACGTCTAACGAGCCGCGCGAGGTGATTTCAGCAGGCTCTGTGACGATTGACCACGCTGCCAGGCGCGTTTTCGTAGACAGCAGGGAAGTTCCGCTCTCACCAACCGAGTACCGGCTGATCCACCAGCTGGCGTTGAATTCCGGCAGAGTAGTGCTGCATCGGGATCTGATGAAGCGGGCGTCGGTCCACGGTGACGTGAACCAGAGCAACCTAAAGGTCTACATCGGACGGCTAAGAGCCAAGCTCAATGGCGCAGCCGGATCGAACTGCGATCTGCGAGCCGTCAGAGGCGTCGGTTACAGGCTCTCTGCATAGACAGGCTAAGCCGCGTCTTGCTGGCCGCCAGATCGCTAGCTGGCAGTGGCAGAGCTAACTCAACTTAAATGATTTGAATCCCTCAGCGTAGTCAGCGCCTATCTGCGCCCCGAGCTCTTTGCGGCGCTGGCGCATCCACTTGCCTGCCTCTTCCGGGTTGCTGATCTGGCTCGTGTGCGCATGAAGTGCCCGGATGCTCGTATCGACATCGACCTCTTCAAGCGGGTTGTACTGCGAGATGTCCTCGCCAAACATCATCACCCATACCTCTTTGACCTTGTGCGTCTCGAACCCCTCTTCAAGCAGCTCCGGAAAGGTCAGGTGATCACGCGCCGCCGGATAGACAGCCGATAGCGCAGCCTCTCCAGCCGCAAAGTGATCAGGGTGCCCGATGTAGTTGCTGCTGAGCAGATCGCGTCGCGGGTTGGTCGTGATCAGCACATCCGGCTTCCAGCGCCTGATCTCGCGTGAAATGTCTTTTCGCAGCTCCAGCGTCGGCTCAAGGTACCCGTCGGGGTAACCAAGGAACTCCACCTTCTTCAGGCCCAGGATCTCACCCGCTGCGATCTGCTCATTCTTTCGGATCTCAACCAGCTCTTCGCTTGAGATATCGCGATCCTCAGTACCTTTGGAACCGTCTGTGCACAGCACGTAGACGACCTCCCAGCCCAGTCGGCACCACTTCGCCACGGTCCCTGAGCAACCGAACTCGGCATCATCCGGATGCGCCACCACCACCATCGCACGGCTGTACGCCTGCTCTTCGTTCTGTTCTGCCATGAGTGAGATCGCCTCTTTCGGGAAGTGAATGAACCGTCCATTGCTCCAGGCCGCGTCGAACTGAAGCGATTGAACGGGCAGTTGGCAACAGGCCGGCCCGCCGGTAGTTGCCGCGAGAATCGATTCTAGCAATCACAGCCCTAAAGCCGAGAGATCAGCCGGCAGGTGAGCGATTCAAGAAATCGGAGACTGCGCTCTTTGCAAGGTCTGATGTGTAGAACGATGCGGCATGGTTAGCGCCTGGGATCTCGACGAACCGGCATGCGGGCATAAGCTCTGCCGTCTGCCTTGCGTACTCGATGAGACTGTCTTGGCCGCCACAGAAGAGAAGCGTCGGCGCGCCTACGCTCGGCAAGCGCTCAGTTGCGCCGCGCCAGTCGAGCACAGCCTCAGTTGATAGCGCCATCGCGTCCGGCGAGTTCGGTGGTCCCTCTATGCGGTGTGCCCCGACTGCCCGCTCGACCAGCCGCCACTTTGGTGAGCGCAGAACGGCAATTCTGCGCTCCAGGTTCTTGCGGTCGACGTTCGGATCAAGACCGTGCACCCCGCCGACAACCAGGCGCTCTATGCGATCCGGGAAGGATGTCGCTAGCTCGAAGCCAACGCGGCCTCCCAGCGAGAACCCGAAGAAGGTGAACCGCTCTGCCACGATCTGGTCGGCGATGGCGATGATTGCCGATGCCCGCTTCTCGATGCT
>JANQIZ010000054.1 GCA_028281895.1 Dehalococcoidia bacterium | reverse complement strand
AGTCGTGATAGACGAATGGGTCGGTGTCTGGATAACGGTCGCCTTCCTGCCGGCGACCTGGGCCTGGCTCCTGGCGGGATTCTTCCTGTTCAGATTTCTTGACATCTTGAAGCCTCTAGGCATTCGCAGGCTGGAGAAGGTTCACGGTGGCGCTGGAGTGATGCTGGATGACATCGGAGCCGGGGTGCTCGGAGCGCTCATTCTGAACGCCATAAGGCTGATCTTTTTCTAGATTCCGCGGCGCTGCTGCCGTCTCGTAAGCGCTGCTTTCATAAGCCGGGAATCACTGTCTGAAGGCGCGCGTTCTCCCGTTTACCAGCGCCGGGCAATAGCAAATGTTTGCTACTGAAGAAGGCGATTCCGATCTCGAATCCTGCGCCGTGTGTGCAGGCACTGGAGAACTGACTGGGAGATCGTGATAGGGTTGTTCGCTACGTGCGGGGCAGGCTCCATATCCCGCATGGCGCTATTTACTGGAGCAGCAGTCAGCATGAGGTCAGAAATGCGAAACATGCCGGTACGTCTTATTACCGGCCTCGCTATCTGACGCTGAGCCTTAGCCGTTCCGCCCCTAGCAAGGGCCGAGCAGCTTCACCGGGCACAGCGCAGACAGCAGGCCAAAAAGCCAGATTTCTGGCTGGCTGCGCTTTGAGCCCGAGCGATCTTCGGATCATCTCCCTCTTTGCTCCGCCAGCCGGGCACATTCATCAGAGCAGGGAGATCAGAATGCAGTCGCCAACTTTCGAACGGGCAACCCACCGGTTCTCGTTCGCCGCGCGCCCGTCAAAGCCATCCTTCATACCCGTTTCGGTCAACTCCGAGCCTCTCAGCGATCGAGAGCTCGAGGTGCTGAAGCATGTTGCGGAGGGGCTCTCCAACAAGGAGATCGCCTCTGAGCTTGCCATCAGCACCCACACAGTTGCCCGTCACGTGACGAACATCATGCGGAAGCTGGATGCGGCTAACCGGGCTCAGGCGGCCACAATGGCGTTGCGCGCTGGCCTGCTGGTCTATTAAATCGGCAAGACCGGTCAGAGCGCACAGGCCGGACTAGATTCCCGGTATGAGAAAGGGCGGTTCCCGTAAACGCGGAACCGCCCTTCTTGTTTCCAGTCAGGCTCTATCAGCCGTTCGCCTGGTGAAGGCACAGTTTAGCGAAGAGCTTCGAGAAGACGGTCGGCGATGATCTCCTCTTCGCCGTCCTGGACATTTGTCATGACGACGTTGATCTCGTTGCCACCGCCAACGTGAATCACCGGGTCGCCCTCGGCCAGCGTCTGCCGAATTTCCGCCGGGCTCGGGCCAGACCAGCCTCGCTCAAAGTAGATCACCGGCTGCGGACCCTGCCGATCGACAGGAGTGTCCTCAATCACCACTCTCAGCCCGTCGATACCCTCTAGCCTGCGGGCAACGTACTTAGCCTTCGAACGCCAGCTCTCGATCAATGCCGCTTCGTCCGTATCCATATACAGCTCGAGCGCAGTCACCATGCCGACAATGTTCTCTTTCGAGACCTTCATCGGCCTGCCAATGCCAGCCTTCGGGCTATCGAGGTTCAGCGAGTTCAGGTACGCCGCCTCCATAAGATCCTTTCGGCCGGCGAGCAGCCCGGCTGACTGCGGACCGCCAAGGCCTTTGCCACCGCTGAAAGCCACCATGTCGGCGCCCATCTTGATGAAACGCGACAGGTTGTCGCGCGGCGGAATCTCGGCCGCGGCATCGACGATCACCGGCACGCCGTGAGCATGGGCGATCTCGATGGTCTTCTCCAGGCCGATTCCCGGCTTGATGAAAGGCCCGATGACGTACGCGACAGCACAGGTATTCTCGGTAAACGCGGCTTCGAGATGGTAAGGACGAGCGGAATCGCCAACTCCGAACTCGACTATCTTTGCACCCGGCACCTCGAACGACCCGTCGTAGCGGTTACGCTGTCCCCTGAAGAGAAGGACCTCGTTCTTCATACCGGTTGTATCCGGCAACTGCTCAACCCGAGCCTCATCGATACCGGTCATGCAGGATGCGGCCATCAGCACCTCTGCCGCCGCGCAACCAGCCGTGACCAGGCCCATGTCGGCGCCACACGCTCGAGCGACGACCTCGCCAGCGGCGCGGTTGAGATGTTGCATGTCTACGAACGCCCCGGCAGCCTCGTCCATAGCTCGAAGCACTTCGGGCCTCATCAGGCTGCCACCGAGCGAGGTGACCCAGCTCTGCGCGTTGATCACGGGCTTCACGCCCAGCTTCTTGTAGACCTCTGGCCAGTGTTGTTCTGTCATGTAGTCGATTCCAATACAGTTCGGGTATCGCGGGTATTTGGGAATTGCGGGAGCCAGTTTAGCGCGATGCGGCCGCCACAGGCATAGCTCACAAGGCCATGTGAGTTAATCGTCCGCTGAATCTGCGTCGAGATCGAGCGCACGGGCACGAAGCTGGCCGCAACCGGCATCGATGTCGATGCCCTTCTCCATCCTGATCGTGGAAGGGATGCCGAACTCACGCAGCTTCTGCTGGAACGCAGTTCTGAACTCGCGAGCCGGACGCCTGAACGGTCCGTCTGATGTCGGATTCACAGGGATCAGGTTGACGTGACAGAGCATGCCCTTGAGCAGTCGGCCCAGCTTTTCGGCGTGCGCCACGGTGTCGTTCTGCTCGTGCAGCAGCACGTACTCGAAGAACACCCGGCGGTTACTCTTTTCCACATACTTCTTGCAAGCGTCGATTAGCTGCTCGATCGGATAGCGCTTGTTGACAGGCATCGTCTCTGAGCGCGTCTCGTTGTCTGGCGCGTGAAGCGAAACGGCGAGGTTTATCTGGATATCCTCGCCTGCCATCTGGAGTATCTGCGGCACCAGCCCAACAGTCGAGACAGTTATGTGCCGCGCGCCGATATGTAGACCCTGGTCGTCGTTCAGTGTTCGGATCGCAGCCATGCTGTGGTCGTAGTTTGCGAGCGGCTCGCCCATCCCCATGAAAACAACGTTAGTCACGCCCTGCCGCTCACCTTGCGTTCGGGTTCCACTCGAAATCTGGCCTTCATCCTCGGCCCGCGCGATCTCCTCCATGAACATGACCTGCGACACGATCTCGCCGACCGTCAGATGGCGGCGGAATCCCTGCTGGCCTGTTGCGCAGAAGGTGCAGCCGAGCGCACAGCCCGCCTGCGTCGAAACGCATACAGTCCTGCGCACCTTGCGGTGGCCGTCCGGCTCGTAGCGCATCAGCACCGTCTCGATCAACTCTCCATCTGGCAGTCGAAACAGCGCCTTATCGGTCGATCCATCCTTTGAGGTCAGGTGCAGCACCTTCTCCAATGGACTGATGAAGAACCGTTCGCTCAACTCAGTGCGCAGCGCTGCCGGAAGCGAGGTCATCTCATCGAACGAATCCCTGAGCTCGAAGTAGAGCGACCGCCACAACTGTCGTGCTCGATACTGCGGCTGGCCAAGCTCGG
>JANQIZ010000033.1 GCA_028281895.1 Dehalococcoidia bacterium | reverse complement strand
AGCCTGAGATTCGTCGAGAAGCGTCAGGCAGACCGGCGCTGCTCTTCTTCGACTGGCTCAGTAACTGCCAGTCCCGGATCGGCGACCGGCGATATTCCTGCTGAGTACTCCGCTACGTCACGCCGCGTCTTGAAGTCGCGATTGAAGCCGCACTGCAGGCACTTGGCATAGACGCCGAAGTTGTCCCTGTCGAGCTTCACATCTCCGGTGCACCTGGGGCATGCCTTCGAGTAGAGCATTTCCTGTCCTCACATTCCGATTCGATCGAATAACTCAATCGAATGGTCTGGCGATCTTGTCCGAAATCGCCCGGCAGGTTATTGCCGCACAAAGAAACAGAGCTGGTGGATTCCACCAGTGCGGCATGGGTGCTAGCACGCAGACCGCTACACGCTGCAGTGTGGGAGACAGTTCAGACTGTGTGGAAGGTCAGGACAGACGGGCCTGGTACTCCTCAGCCTTGTATCCGAATAGCACCTCATCGCCGGTGATGAGAATTGGCCTGCGAATCAGTCGAGGCTCTTCGAGCATCAGATCGATAAGCTCATCGTCAGAAAGCTGGCCGCGCTGGTCGCGATACGGCTTGGCGCTCGGACTGCGCCACGAGAACATCTCGTCTACCGAAGCGAGGCTGGCGATGCGCTCGATCTCTTCCCTGGAGAACTGTTCCTTGAAGAAATCACGCTCGCTTGAGACGTCCGCTGCTTGCGAAAGGAACTCTTTCGCTTTTCTGCACGTCTGTCACTTTGTGTAGTGATAAAAAACCGGTGTGTTTGCCACTGGTAATGCTCTGGTAAATTCGGGTGATGTAGGCTGCCCGCTGAGTCTATCCGCTCGTGAGCCAGAGCGTCGTGATCTGCCCGTCCGGAAAGCCGATGACTGTAGTCAGTGAACAACAGGATGCTGAGCAGAACCCGCAAGGCGGTGAGCAGGAGCGCGCGTCACGTCGCTGGTCCCCCGGCCACATCGGCAGATCCATTGCCGCCGAGAGTCGCAAAGGGCCACTCAGCCTAGTCAACCTGAGCATCTACGCGGCAGGGCTTTCTGGACTGTGGACGGCACTCGGAACCCCGATCCTCTCGATCAAGGTCGGCGAGATCCTGGCTGATGGTGGCACGATCCTCGCGTGGTTAACCTTCGATGCCGACGACAAGAATGGCGCGCTCGGCATCGTGTCGCTGATCGGTCTTGGTATCGCCGCATTGACCCAGCCCATCGCAGGATTTCTCAGCGACAGGCGACACGGCCCTGGCAAGCGGATGCCGTTCTTGCTGATCGGCGCGGTGGGCATGGCGGCATCAGTCATGTTCATCGGCATCGTCGGGACGCTGATAGGTCTCATCCTGCTCAACCTGATGGTGCAGGGAATGGGGAATTTCGCACAGGGCGCTGCGAACGGCCTGATCGCGGATCACGTTGACGAAAGGCACAAGGGCGCAGCTGCGGGGGCGCTGAACTTATCTCGTGTGATCGGCGCAGGATCGTTGACCGCGATCGTGCTGTTGATGATGAGCCTATACGACCCGGATACTGCTCCCGGCTGGATGCCGGCTTCGCTGGTGCTGATCGCCACTGCCGCGGTTCTGGCGACGCTGTGGACCGTTCTATCGATCTGGCGGTTCGGAAAAGACGCGTTTGCCGAAGAGACCGAAGTGCAGAAGGCGCAGGCTGACCCGGTTGATCCAGAGGAATCGCAGGATGCGACGCTGCTGCCGCACAACAACTATCTTCGGTTCCTTATCGCGCTGACAGCGGTGATAACCGGCTTCTCGGCGATGCAACTCTACTCGTTCTTCTACCTGGAGGACGTTGTCGGCCTGGAGAACCCCGCGCTTGGCGCGCTGGTCATCCTGATCAGCATCTCGGTGACGACGGGCCTCAGCGTCATGCCGGCCGGCCGAATGGCTGACCGCATAGGACGCGACCCGATGCTCGTTGCAGGCGGAGTTCTCGGTGTGCTTGCGGCGGTCATGCTCATATTCTCCAGCGCCCTGTGGCACGTCGCTGTAGTTGGCGCAATCATGGGCGTCGTCATCGGCATCTTTCTCACCGTTAGCTGGGCGCTGGCTAACGACCTCGTGTCGCGCAAACACGCTGCACGGGACCTGGGATTTGCCAGTGTTGCCGCGCTGATCGGCTCTGCGGCGTCCCGCATCTCCGGGCTTGGCGTTGACAGGCTGAACGAGGTTCAGGATGGCCTTGGCTACCGGGTGATCCTCGGCGGCGTAGCGCTCTGCTTCATCATCACGGTCGTCTTGATGACACGGCTGCAGGCACAGAAGGACGCCGCCGCTGAGTCCCTGCCCAACAGCGTGGTGGCGGACTAGCAGGCAGCTATCCGCGAGTCGTCAACAGCCGATAGCTATAATCGCGGTCACAGTCAGGCCGAACCGTGGTCCAGGCGCTTCAACCATGAATCCGACCCAAAACGCTCCCTCTATGCCGATTGACATCTACCTGGCCAGCCCGCGCGGCTTCTGCGCAGGCGTGGTTCTAGCCGTCGATATCGTTGAACTGGCGATCAAGAAGTACGGCACACCGGTCTATGTGAAACATCAAATCGTTCATAATCCCATCGTCGTCGCTGAGACCGAGCGCAAGGGTGCGATCACTGTCGAGAACGTGACCGACGTGCCCGAGGGATCGGTTGTCGTCTTCTCTGCTCATGGCTCTCCGCCATCCGATTACGAAGAGGCAAAGAAGCGGAATCTGATGGTGATCGATGCCACGTGCCCACTGGTCACGCGAGTCCACAACGAAGCCAAGAAGTATGCGCGTGAGGGCAAGAAGATCATTCTAGTGGGCCATCGAGGACACCAGGAGGTGATCGGCTCCACCGGACAGACGGACATGACCCTTATTGACGAGCGCGAGGGCATCGAGGTGCCGGAGTTCAGTGATGATGCCGAGGTGGCTGTGCTGACCCAGACGACGCTTTCAGTCAGGGACACAGCGGCTGCGATCGACGACATCAAGGACCGGTATCCCAACGCGATGGTGCGGAACGATATCTGCTACGCCACAACGAACCGCCAGGAAGCAGCCAGCCAGCTTGCCGAGATGGTTGAGATGGTGCTGGTCATCGGTGCCCAGAACTCATCGAACTGCAACCGGCTGAAAGAGGTCGCTGAGTCATACGGCATCAAGTCGTTCCTCATCAACGGACCGGAAGAGATGGACCGCTCATGGTTCGATGGCGTCTCAAGAGTTGGAATCACGTCCGGGGCCTCCACGCCAGAATCGAGCGTGGCTGCGGTGATCGAGGCGATCAACCCGAAGAACGTGATTCACATCGGCAAAGGGGACGAGAACATAACGTTCCGGCTTCCCAAGGAACTTGAGCCAGAGGCCGGCACTGCTGCCAGGCAGTGATCGGTCCGGAAGACAGAGCCCGCAATTGAAGATCACATCCATCGAATGCCTGGTGCTCGACGCGGAGTACCCGTACGCCATCATCCACACAGACGTCGGCATCACCGGGTTCGGTGAGTGCTTCCGGCGCGGTCCGTATGTCTCCAAAGCGGCGATCGAGACGATCTTCGCTCCCCTGCTGATCGGCAAAGACCCGTTCGACACTGATGAGTTGTGGGACGTGATGTTCCGCGCGGGCAACGTGGCCGGCCCTGCCGGAGCGCTGCAAACGGCGGCCGCGGGCATCGATATCGCACTGTGGGACATCAAGGGAAAGGCGCTCGACGCGCCGATCTACAAGTTGCTGGGCGGCAAGAACAGAGATCGCGTTCGCGTCTACGCGTCGTCGCTGCAACGTGATCTTGCGCCAGATGTTGAGGCGCGTCGCGTGGCGGAGTTCCGTGACGAGGGATTTACCGCTTACAAGATGCACTCAGCGGTTCCGGGCAGGATCGACGATCCTGTAGACACCACTGTCGAGAACGTGAAGGCGATGCGGAAGCTGGTTGGCGACGAGATGGAGATACTCGTCGATGTCAACGGCGCGTACTCGGTTCACCACGCCATCGAGATCG
>JANQIZ010000243.1 GCA_028281895.1 Dehalococcoidia bacterium | reverse complement strand
CATCCAAGAACAAGATGGTTCGTCCGGCCGCCTTCATTCAGAACGCCGAGACCTATCGTGAAGAGGTCGCCGGCCGCGTCTACGAGAAGTACGAAGAGGCGCTGTCACGCGCCAACGCAGCCGACTTCGATGATCTCCTGCTCAAGTGCTTCATGCTGCTGGAGTCGCAGCCCGAGATACTGCAGAAGTACCAGCAGCGATACGAGCACATCCTCGTTGACGAGTTCCAGGACACGAACCCGCTCCAGTTCAACATCGCCCGCCTGCTGTCTGCGCAGCACCGCAACATCTGTGTCGTTGGCGATCCCGACCAGTCGATCTACTCATGGCGTCACGCAGACCCGACGAACCTGACCGACTTCCGGAACACCTTTCCACAGGCCAAGATCGTCACGCTCGACCAGAGCTACCGCTCCACGCAGGTGATTCTCGAAGCCGCCGATGCGGTGATAGCGAACAACGAAGATCGCATGGAGAAGACGCTGTGGACCGAGAACGACCGCGGCTCGAAGGTGGTGATCGCCGAGACCTATGACGAAGAGGGTGAGGCAAGGGCGGTCCTGAACGAGATCAACAGGCTCGTTGAGCAGCACGACCTGAGCCGGAACGACATCGCAGTTATGTACCGCGTCAACGCGCAGTCCCGGTCGCTGGAGGTGGCGTTCAACCGGTCGGGCGTTCCGTATCGACTCGTTGGCGGAACAAAATTCTATGCCCGTCGCGAAGTGAAGGACATCCTCAGTTTTCTTCGGCTGGTGCTGAACCCGGCAGACGACGCTGCGCTGGAGCGAATCATCAACGTTCCCGCTCGCGGCATCTCAGACAGAACTCTTGCAGAGCTGCGCCGGGCCGCAGCGACGCACCAGTCGCAGCTGTTCGATGCCGTGCTCTCTGTGCAGGACGAGAAGAATCCGCTCGGAGTAGAGCTGAGCACCCGTGCCGCCAACTCGGTCGTTGCCTTCGCCGAGCTCATCGAGCGTCTGGTGGGGCAGAGTCTTGATCTGCAGCCGCCGGAGCTGATCGACCTGGCGATGGAACGATCCGGTTATGTGCGCTGGCTGCAAGAGGACAAGGAGACCGGCGAGGAGCGCATGGAGAATCTTCGCGAGCTGCGCGGCTCGGCAGAGCAGTACTCAGGCGGCGATCCGCGCGAGCAGCTATCCGAGTTCCTTGAGAACGTTGCGCTTGTGTCTGACGTGGACGGCGTGCCAACTGGCAACCCGCTCGAAAGTGCAAGAGACAGCGAGACTCAAGACGCCATCACCCTCATCACGCTGCACCAGGCCAAAGGTCTTGAGTTCGATGCCGTCTTCATGGTCGGCCTTGAAGAGGGCCTGCTCCCACATTCCCGGTCAGCCGATGATCCTGAGCAGATGCAGGAAGAGCGGCGCCTCTGCTATGTCGGCATGACCCGTGCCAGGCGATGGCTCTACATGCTTCACACCTTCCAGCGCAGGTTCCGCGGAAGCCTGTCGCCGAGCATGGCCTCGCGCTTCCTGGCCGAACTGCCGGAGCCGCTTGTCAGCGCTCAGACCGTCCGCAGCCGCGCCACCAGGACCGAGACGCGCAAAGATCCGCTGTGGTCTCGCCGCGCTGCCATGGCCCCGGCAGGCGCAAAGCCTGCGTCGCAGCCCGGCCTGGAGTTCGCAGCAGGCGACAGAGCCAAGCACTCGCACTTCGGCGAAGGTGCCGTTGTGAGCGACAAGGCGGTTCCCGGAGAGGTTGAGGCCACGGTTGCGTTCTCGGGCCAGGGAGTCAAGCGGCTGATGCTCGGCTTCGCCAACCT
>JANQIZ010000384.1 GCA_028281895.1 Dehalococcoidia bacterium | reverse complement strand
CTGGCGCAAGCCAGGCTCACCGGATGGCAAAACAGGTCGTGGTCGATGATGTGTCCTTCGCTTACGACTACTCAAAAGGTAACGCTCTCGACCTTGTGTCACTGTCTGTGAACCGTGGTGCGACGGTCGCACTGGTTGGCAGGTCTGGGGCCGGGAAGACAACGCTCGCGCACATGCTGATGCGATTCTGGGATCCCGAATCCGGGCGAGTCACGTTGAATGGCCACGACCTGCGTGACTACCGGCTGACCGAGCTTCGCGACGAAGTTCTGCTAGTGGCGCAGGACACCTACCTTTTCAGCGGAACAGTCCGCGACAACCTCCGCGTTGCCCGACCCGAAGCTTCAGACGATGACCTGATCGACGCGTTGCGCCTTGCCGGCCTCGAGGAGTTCCTTGGTGACAAGCACGGCGGGTTGGACAAGCCGGTTGGCGAGCGCGGTGTGCAGCTCTCCGGGGGACAGCGGCAACGAATCGCAATTGCTCGAGCCTTCCTGAAGGATGCGCCAATCATCATTCTCGACGAGGCTACATCGCATCTGGACGCGGTCAACGAACGGCTGGTTCACGAAGCGCTGGAGCGCCTTAAGGCCGGCCGAACAACGATCGTGATCGCGCATCGGCTTTCTACGGTGAGGGACGCAGACCTGATCGTGGTTATGCACCACGGAAAGGTGGTCGAGACCGGCACTCACACGAAGCTGCTGGCCGGGCGGGGGCTGTATGCCAGTCTCGTGGACGCCCAGTTGTTGGCGACGGCAGGATCAGCATGACCGACGGTGGAAGCCGCACGGATTCCCAGGTGACAGCTGGCAAGGCTGAAAACGGCCCTAACGAGCCCGGCGAAGCGCTCATCCAGGGGCAGCGCGGGCGACACGCGGGCCTATTCCTGCTGCTGGCAGCGATCACTGTTGGCGGCGTACTTCTTTCACTGAGCTGGTCCTCCGTCAGCATTCCGGTCGACCAGGTCCTGACTATCCTGTTCGGTGGCGAGGCTGAGAAGAGAACATGGCAGGTGATCGTCATGGACATCCGACTGCCTCGAATCTTGACAGCGATCGCAGTCGGCGTTGGACTCGGGTTGGCAGGACTCCAGATCCAGACGGTATTTCGAAACCCGCTCGCCAGCCCGTTCACTCTTGGCATCTCGTCCGGCGGAAGCCTCGGAGTCGCACTGGTAATCCTGGTCGGACCGGCGACCTTGTTCTTCGGCGCCACTGGTGGCGGGGTCTTGAGCAACGTCGGTGTTGTGTTGGGTGCCGCGATCGGAGCCGCCAGTGTCATGGGACTGATGCTGGTGATCGCGTCCCGTGTACAGGACATGGTGATCGTGCTGCTACTCGGAGTAGTCATCGGCGCACTGGTTAGCGGCATCGTGACGATCCTGATCTTCTTTGCCGATGAGCAGCGCACCAGGGAGTTCGTCGAGTGGGGTCTCGGCAGCTTCAATCGTGTTCGCTGGGACGAGATGCCGTTCTTCACGGCGGCGATCGGGTTCGGCGTACTGCTGGCAGCGGTCAGGATGAAGCAGTTGAACGCACTCCTGCTTGGCGAAAACTATGCCAGGAGCATGGGACT
>JANQIZ010000371.1 GCA_028281895.1 Dehalococcoidia bacterium | reverse complement strand
CGCGATTAGATTGCCGGCACCATGACTGATCAACCACTGCTGGCCGGAATTGCCCGCGTAGACATCACACCGCCCGTCGGCATCGCCCATGCCGGCTGGGGCGCTCAGAAGCACCAGGTGGCGATCGGTGTAGATATGCCGCTCTACGTGACCGCCCTCGTGCTCCAGAGCGGTGATCTTCGTGTCGCAATTGTCGACATCGACATCCTGATATTGAACGCAGACATGGACTCCGCCGCCAGGAGCGCCATCACTCAGCGCACAGGTATTGAGCCGGACAACATCCGGCTTGCCTACTCTCACAACCATTCTGGTCCTGCGATGATGTCGGACTGGCTGACCGAAGGAATGGACCTCGCTTCGGCTTGGTATGAAGCCATTCCGGCAAAGGCAGCGGAGGCGGTGGAGGCAGCGGCCGCTGAGCAAGTTCAGGTTCTGCCTTCTTCTGGAAGTGGGGAGTGCCTGATCAATGTGAACAGGCGGCCGATCGACTCAAGTGGCAGTCGCTTCACCGGCAGGAACTGGAACGATCCGGTTGACCACGAGGTTGGCGTTGTGGCTTTAGACACGCTGGAAGGCGAGCCGCTCGCAACGATGATGATCTACGCCTGCCATCCCACCATGATGGGTCATGACAATACGAGCATCACTCCGGACTTTCCTGGTCCTGCGAGACGAGTTGTTGAGCAGACAGTTGGTGGTCTTTGCCTGTTTCTGCAGGGCGCGGGTGGCAACCAGGGCCCCGTCCACGGCTTCGTTGGCGATCTCAATGTCTGTCGGCGAGAAGGCACGAAGCTTGGGCTTGAGGCCGCACGTGTCCGTATGAATCTCGACCCGTACACGCGACGGGAGCGATTGGTGGAGATTGTGTCTTCGGGAGCTGACCTCGGGATGTATGCGGACGATCCTGTCTCCGAACCGGATTGCACGCTTTCGGTCGCATGGGACGAGGTTCGTTTGCCGCTCCGAGAACTCGAGACTGTAGCCGATCTTGAGCAGCGTGCAGGTGAGCTTGCTGCTGTTGTCGCGGAGTTGCACGCTAACGGCGCAACCGAGGATGAGCTGAAAGCCGCTGTGTCTCGCGCCAAGAAGGCGACGATCGCGCTGAACTGCGCCCGGCTTGCTGAGAAGCACGGCCACAACGGCGAGATAGCGATTCGCAGCCAGGCGATCAGAATCGGCGAGACAGTTCTGGTTTCTGTGCCACTTGAGCCATTCGTCGAGATCGGGCTCGATGTGAAGAGCCGGTCAGCCGCTCCTGTTACCTTCTTCTCAGGCTTTAGCAACGGACACTTCAACTACCTGCCAACTGATGCAGGCATTGAAGAAGGCGGTTATGAAGTCGATGTGTCACCGTTCGCTGCAGGATCAGCAGAGCTGGTCACTCGCTCAAGTCTGCGAGCCATCGAACAGGTCTGGGGTTAGTCGCTCCCAGAGCCAGCGTTTGCGGAAACGACGTTCTTCAAGAGCCAGTATTCGAGGCTGTCGGCAAGGGCAATCCAGCTCGCCTCGAGAATGTTCGTCGAAGCTCCGACCGTCTGCCATACCTCGCGCTCATCTGCCGATTCGATGACCACTCGAACCGCCGCGCCAGTGCCAGTTCCCTCGTTGACCACGCGCACCTTGTAGTCCGTCAGGCGCACATTCGTGACATCTGGATAGAACTCAACCAGAGCCTTGCCAAGTGCCCTGTCAAGTGCATCCACTGGTCCGTTGCCTTCTGCTGCCGTGTGCCTCACCTCATCCCCGACGCGCACTTTCACGGTTGCCTCGGAGAGCATCGGGTGTTCTCGTCCGTCAGATCGCCATCCAGTGCCAAACGAAGTGCGGCGCCTGTTTTCGACCACGACCATGAAGTCGACAAGCTCGAAGCATGGCTCGTAGTTGGGAGTCGACCTCAGGATCATCAGGTCCAGAGATGCATGGGCGACCTCGTATGAGAAGCCCTGCGCCTCCTTGTCCTTGACTTCCTGCACGATGCGCGTGGCATCGTCTCTGTCCAGCACCTCTTCCAGTCCCATCTCGCGAATTCGTCTGACAACGTTGCCGCGGCCTGCAAGCTCTGAGATGACTACAGAGTTGGAGTTGCCGACCAGTGAAGGATCAATGTGCTGGTACGCGTTGACCGCGCGCTCCGTCGCTGCAGCGTGAAGTCCGCCCTTGTGCGCAAATGCGCTCGCTCCGACGTATGGCTGGAAAGGCGAAGGACGTCGATTCACGATCTCTGCAACGTAATTGGAGAGGCCTGTGATGGCAGCCATCTGCTCGTCGCTGATCACATTGAGCCCCATCTTCAGCTTGAGGTTGGCGATCATGCTCACCATATTGGCGTTGCCGGTGCGCTCGCCGTAGCCGTTGATGCAGCCCTGGATCTGGGTTGCGCCAGCTTCTACCGCCGCTATCGCAGACGCCACCGCGGTATCGGTGTCGTTGTGGGTGTGAATGCCAACTACAGCATCGTCACCCAGTTGCTCTTTCACTTCACTGGTGATGCGTCCGACATCGCTCGGCAGCGTTCCACCGTTCGTGTCGCACAGCACTACGCGCTCGGCCCCGGCTTCTATGGCGACCCTGAGCGCCTGCACTGCGTATTCGGGGTTCGACTGATAGCCGTCGAAGAAGTGCTCGGCATCGAACATCACTCTGCGTCCTTGCTCGCGCAGGTATCGGACAGAGTCGGCGATCATAGCAAGGTTCTCTTCAAGAGAGGTCGCCAGCACTTCGCGTACCTGGTAGTCAGAAGACTTTCCTACGAGAGTCAGCACTGGCGCACCAGAGTCGAGCAGCGCTTGCAGAGTCGGGTCGGTAGCTGCATCCGAGTTGGCACGACGCGTGTTGCCAAAGGCTGCGAGCACCGCGTTCTTGAGTCCTAGCTCACCGGCGCGTCTGAAGAACTCGTCATCTTTGGGATTGGCACCCGCATAGCCGCCTTCGATCACATCCACGCCAAGCTCATCAAGCCGCCTGGCAATCGCAAGCTTGTCCTCTACAGAGAGAGAAATGCCCTCTTGCTGGGTGCCGTCTCGAAGCGTGGTGTCGTATAGCTCTATTTTGCGTTCCATTTGCCTGCTCACCCGGGCGTGTACCGCATTCAAACAACAAAAAACCCGTCCCTGGACAAGGGACGGGCTGAATGACCCGCGGTACCACCCTAATTGCCTGCCGGTTGTTTCGAACCGAAACAGGCCGCTCAAGGTTTCGACACGTGTTCATGTCGACGCGACTGGTAACGGATCGCGAATCCGGCTGCGTCTACTTGGCGATTTCGCCTTTCGGGCAGCGGCTCTGGAGTGATTTTGACCTGCCTGGCAATCGCCCGCTCACACCGGTCCGGGCTCGCTCTGGTACCAGAATCAGGCTACTCGTCTCCGTTCAGCAGATGGCATCAATAGCTATCTACAGCACCTTACCTATCCAGCCTAGCATCAAACAGAGCCAGTTTCCTGACTGTCCACACTAATAGCCATATGCCAAAGTAGAATGTCCGCACTTTGTGGCGCACGTTGAGTGAAGTGGCTATTCGCTATGTCCATTCTGAACCTCGGTCTTGTCGAGCATATCGACGCTGAGTCCCGCGGCCGTCCCGGGCATCGGACGTTCAATATCACGGCTCGCAGCAGACGCGGGCAGGCGGTCGTTTGGATGGAGAAAGAGCAACTGTTCCAGGTTGGCGCTTCACTCAGGCAGTTCCTCGCCACACGAGAGTCGACCGCTGACCCGGTTCCTTTCGAACTCGATGTTGAGTTGACGGACCACGGGATCGAGGTTGAATTCAAAACTCCCCAGATGACACTCCGCCACGATCCTGCATCGGATGTGTTCACGCTATCGGCAGAGGACTACGCTGAGAACTCCTCGGAAGAGCCTGACCAGGTGGTTGAGTTCAGCTTCGCTCGCGAAGACGCTGAGAGGCTTGCCAATACTTCGCTTGAGGTGGTGGCATCAGGCCGTCCTCCGTGTCCTCTCTGCACAGGTCCGCTAACACCTGGTGACGAGCATTTTTGCGTGAAGGTGAATGGCCACACGGTCACAGGCCCGTTCAACATTGGCCCGCGCCAGGAAAGCGGCCAGTAGATCTGAGCTGTACAGGCTTGATCGCAACGCAAGTAGAGATGACTGTGTCGGACGAAGCCTGTTAGTTGACCGCACGAAACTACGAATCGCTCTGACTGCAGGCAAGCGTAAGGTTTGGCATGGGGACGGACTTCTCAGACGAAGATCACCGCACGCAGATTCAGAGACTCAACGACTGGGACATCGCCGGTATGGGACTTCATCCCGGCGGCTCTAACTATGTTTTCGTAGTGCGCCTGCAAGACCCGGAGCGACCGTCTGCCGAAGACGCTGAGGGTGAAGATACCGATGACGGTGTCTATGCGATCTACAAACCCGTAGCCGGCGAGAGGCCACTTCGAGATTTTCCCTATGGAACATTGCACCAGCGGGAGCGAGCTGCGTACTTGCTGTCGCGCGAACTCGGCTGGCCTTCCATTCCGCCCACTGTGATTCGCGATGGACCGCACGGCGAGGGCAGTGTCCAGCTTTTTATCGATGCAGATGCCCAGGCGAACTATTTCACTATGCGCGACGACTCGCTGCACCTGTTCGAGCCAATGGCTGTGTTCGATGTTCTTGTCCACAACGCCGATCGCAAGGGTGGGTCGTGCCTGAAGTCAGAGCCGGAGGGCCAACTCTGGTCGATTGATCACGGCTTGACCTTCAATCACTCTGCGCGTCGCCGAACTGTGATGTTCGAGTTCAATGGCAGGGAATACAGTTCATCGTTCATGTCAGACATCGAACGACTGGCGACGGCTCTGCAGAGTGGAGACTCGGAGTTTTCGTCGGAGCTAGACGAGTTGCTGGCCGATCACGAGCGCAGCGCGCTACTGAATCGTGCTGAGCAGATGCTCAAGTCAGGCAAGTTTCCACTACTTGACCCTGATGTGAACGTTCCGTGGCCGTTCATCTAGCCAGAGAACTCACGCCGGTTCGAGGTACTGGACACTGAACAGGCTATTTGCGTCGGTCCAGACCTGCCTCGTCTTGAGCCCCGCTTCGCCCGCAAGTCTTGCGAAGGAGTCAGGCGCGTACTTGTGCGAATACTCAGTCAGGATCGATTCGCCCGGCTCAAACCGGAACAGCTGATCGTCGACGCAAACGCTCTGCCCGTCGAGCGAATAGAGGTGCATCTCGATCCGCGACTCTTCCTCGTTGAAGATCGCTTCGTGACGGAACCTGTTCAATTGGAAGTCGGTTCCGATCTCGCAGTTGAATCGCCGCAGCATGTTCAGATTGAACTGAGCAGTGACGCCTGCTGAGTCGTTATAGGCCGCCCGCAGAGTCTGCCTGCCCTTGAGGAGATCGACACCAATGAGCACGCCTCCACCTGGGCCAGCCACCGCAGTCATCTGCTTGAGAATGCGCCTCGCATCATCACGTGTGAAGTTGCCGATCGTCGAGCCGGGGAAGTAGGTGATTATCCGGCTTTCGCTCGAAGATCTATCCGGCAAATCAAACGGCTGTGTGAAGTCTGCTACGACCGGCAGCACGTTGATTTCTGGATAGGAGGTCCTGAGATCGGCGGCGACATTGAGCAGGTAGTCACCGGAGATGTCGACAGGCACGTATGCCGCCATGTTGGACAGGTTATCCAGCAGGACGCGCGTCTTCACGCTGCTTCCTGATCCGTACTCGACAAGCAGGACGCCCTCGCCCAGCGCGCTCGCGATTGAGGCAGCGTTCGAGGTCATGATTGTCGCTTCAGTGCGCGTCGGATAGTACTCGGGCAGTTCGGTTATCTCGTCAAAGAGGCGCGATCCGGCTTCGTCATAGAAGTATTTTGATGGGAGTGACTTTTGTGGCTGGCTCAGACCCTCGACGATGTCGTCGATCATGCTCTGCTGCTCGGCTGACCAGTGATCGGATACCGCCAGTGCTCGGTTGTTCATGGAGTGTGCTTTCTGAAAAGTGGCGCGTGGAATCGAAGCTGAAAGAGAGGCGTTATTCCACGTCCCGTGCGAGCCTGAACCCCATGAACTGCCACTTGTCCGCGGCATAGAAGAAGTTTCGGTAGCTCGGCCTGATGTGGTTCTGCGGAGTAGCGCAGGAGCCGCCTCTGAGCACAAGCTGATTGGCCATGAACTTCCCGTTGTATTCGCCCGCCGCGCCTTCCCATGGCTGGAACCCCGGATAGGCCCTGTAGGCAGAGGTCGTCCACTCCCACACGTCACCGAACATCTGGTGGATTCGGCCAGACGGAGCATCTGAAGCAAGCGGACGCGGGTGAAAGGTGAAGTTGTCTGAGAAATTGCCGCCTTCCGCATCTGCGTCGGCTGAGGCTATCTCCCACTCAGCTTCCGAGGGCAGGCGAGCGCCGATCCATCGTGAATAGGCATCGGCCTCGAAGTAGCTCACGTGGACAACAGGCTCATCTGGATTCACCGGCCGAGGGCCTGCGAGCGTGTACTGCATCCAGCCATCGTCTGTCTTGAACCAGTACAGAGGCTTATCGAACTTCTCCCAGTCGTGCTCCTTGAGCGAATGCTCCTGGACAGTCGCCCAGCCGAGTGAGAGCCATAGATCTGGCCTCTCGTACCCGCCATCGTTCATAAACTCTATGTACTCGCCATTTGTGATCAGCCGTGAGCCGATCTCATAGGCCTCCATGTACTCCTTGTGACGGCTCGACTCGTTATCGAAATGGAACTCGGGGCCGTCGTAGCCGATCTCGTACAGGCCAGCTTCGTAGCGAAGCCACTCGTGAGACGGTACACCCCTGGCAGGCTCGTCTTCCGGGCGGACATGGAGTGTTGGCCTGAGCGGGTTCATCGAGAACACGTGCTTGATGTCGGTCGTCATCAACTCCTGGTGCTGCTGCTCGTGATTGATGCCCAGGATCACCGTGTCCCTGATCGTATCCAACGCGTCATCCGCATCCAGCTTGTCGATGAGGTCAAGCATCTTCTCGTCGACGTAAGCCCTGTACTCATAGACCTCTTTGACAGTGGGCCGCGATATCTGGCCTCGCCTGGGTCGGCAGAACTGCTCTCCAATAGCGTTGTAGTAGGAGTTGAAGAGGTAGTTGTACTGCAGGTTAAGCGGCCTATAGGCCGGATAGTTGTTGGAGAGAATGAAAGTCTCGAAGAACCAGGTAGTGTGCGCGAGGTGCCACTTTGCTGGGCTGACGTCAGGCATCGACTGGATTACGTAGTCCTCGATCTCCATCGGCTCGCACATGCGCTCTGTGAAGCCGCGTGTTTGCAGGTAGCGCTCTTTCAGTTCGTTTGCCGTGCGCGGGTCAACCCCGAAGCCTGTCGGGCGCTGAGCGGTTGTCAATTTAGTTGGCCTTTCTTCCCTGCTCGAGACTGGGCGAAGATTGGATGCACCTGGGCCGCTAGAGGCGCGAGTTAGTTTGTATCAGACTGGCCTCAGAGCAAGCCTTCATGTGGCGGTCCGTATTGAGCAGACCATCGCGATAAGAAAGCCCAGCAACTGTCAGATGGCATCCTGCCTACATGCCATAGGCTTCGAGAAAACGAAGCCAGACTTCAGACATGGTTGGGAATGCCGGTGTCGCGTGCCACAGGACATCCAGCGGAACCTGTCCAGCAATCGCGATCGTCGCCGCGTGCAGCATCTCCCCCGCACCAGGTCCTACGAATGTCGCGCCAACAAGGGTCTTCGTGTCTTCGTTCACCACCCACTTGATGTTGCCGTCAATGCCCTCTCCGAACGTTGCAGCACCTGCGGTCGCGCCGAATCCGTACTCGATAGATCGCGTGTTTATGCCTTCTGCTTTTGCCTGTTGCTCGGTCAGTCCGACCGCGGCGATGTGAGGGTCGGTGAAGACGACGCGAGGCGATGCGACACGGTCTCCCCAGGCCGTTGCGCTCTTGCCGAGGATGACGTCGCCGACAATTCTTGCCTGGTACTTGCCATCGTGTGTGAGCAGGCTGCGGCCGTTCG
This sequence comes from Dehalococcoidia bacterium, assembly GCA_028281895.1. Lineage (GTDB taxonomy): Bacteria > Chloroflexota > Dehalococcoidia > Lucifugimonadales > Lucifugimonadaceae > JAJCYX01. The sequence goes on along the minus strand of JANQIZ010000371.1, from coordinate 30,374 downwards.
CGTCTCCCACCGCGTGCAGCCAGTCGGAATTGCTGCCCACTGCACGGAGCTCGTCATCGACTTCGACGTACTTGCCTGGTTCCAGGCCAACAGTCTCAAGTCCAATGTCACTGGTCAGCGGTCTGCGTCCTACCGCGACGAGAATGTTGTCAGCGTTGAGAGTTGTTCCATCGCTCAATTTCGCGGAGATTCCGTCATCGGTTTTCTCGACCGATTCCAGCGCAACACCTGTCAACACATCGATTCCATACTCCTCGGTGAAGACTTTCTTGATGTGTTCGCCTGCGAATGGCTCTTCTCGTGCCACCAGCCTTTCGGCCATCTCCACGACCGTCACCTTGCTTGCGCCAAGGTCGTTCCACGCCTGTGCCATTTCGACGCCGACAACGCCGCCTCCCAGGACGACCAGCCGTCCGGGCGGATTCTTCAGGGTCGTGATGTCACGGTTGTCCCATGCAGCAGCTTCCTTGAGACCCGGAATCGGAGGAACCGCAGCAGCTGTGCCTGTCGCGATGACCACGGCGTCTTTTGCCGTGTATTCGGTCACATCGCCATCGCTGTCAGTCACCGAAACCTGCTTCGGTCCTGTGAGCCGGCCATGCCCGCGGACGTAAGGGATCCCCTGGTTGTCGAGCCACTGGACCTGGTACTTGTCGTCCATGTTTGCGGTCATCGCATCCCGTCGAGAGAGCGCCTCTGCCAGATCGATCTCACCTGTCACGGCCGCTCTTGCTCCCGGCACTCGTTTCACTGCGCGGAGGGCTTCGCCGGGCCTCAGGAGAGCTTTCGACGGCATACAAGCCCAGTAGCTGCACTCGCCGCCTACAAGCTCTCGTTCCACGATCAGAGCGGTTTTTCCGCCCTGTACGACTCTGTCAGCGACGTTCTCGCCGGCTGGTCCGGCTCCGATGACGATCACGTCGTACTGTTCAGGCATGTTCTGAATCTCCCTATCTGACGAATTGGCCAGCGACATCGCCTCTATGGATCGAGTTGATAAGGCTTAATGCCGCGATGCTGTGACGGTTGCGCATATCAATTGGGATGCCTGTCTGCAAAACAAGGCGCGCCGCATCGCGCAGTCTCGAAACTGCATCGAATCCCTGTTACATGCCAGTTAACCTGCTCACTTAAAGAGCAGCTTCAGAGAAGTGGAGACGCAGGATGCCCAGAGCGACTTTCAACGGCAAAGTGATAGCGGAATCGGATGACTACGAGGTTGTGGAAGGGAACATCTACTTCCCGCCCAGCTCAATCAAGAGGGAGTACTTCTCCGAGAGCCAGTTGCAAACCACCTGCCCATGGAAGGGTATAGCAAGCTACTACTCGCTCAACGTGGGTGGCGAAGAGGCTTCTGATGCTGCGTGGTTCTACCCCCAGCCCTCTCAGGCCGCAGCCAATATCAAGGACTATGTGGCGTTCTACCCTGTGGTGACGGTCGAAGGCTGAAGGGCAGGCCCATTCGAGGCTTTACGCCGTTTGTTGCGACTTTAGCTGGCACATGGCTTTAGGATTCTGAGGCCGAGCGCGGTCACTGCTGATGCGCCGGGCGATGGTGCGGGCTATCCTGATGCGGCAATGTCAGCTACACGCTCCATACCTCCCGGCAATGTCGATATCGTCGGCGCGCGGCGACGGATACTCCAGAGGGAAGAGGGGCTTTCTCCCTACGCGACTCGCTCTGTAAAAAGCAGGGGCCGAGTTGTTGCTGAGGAGCCGTCACCGGTAAGAGGCGAGTTCCAACGCGATCGCGATCGCGTCATTCACACGAATTCGTTTCGCCGACTGAAGCACAAGAGCCAGGTGTTCGTTGCTCCACAGGGCGATCACTTCACTACACGCCTGACACACGTTGTAGAGGTCGCCCAGGTCGGACGGACCATCTCCCGTGCTCTAAACCTGAACGAAGACCTTGTTGAGGCGGCTGCGCTAGCTCACGACCTTGGCCACACACCGTTCGGACACATCGGCGAATCTGTGCTGAATGAAGAGTTGGATGGTGGATTTCACCACAGTCGGCACAGCGTCAGGATCGTCGAGACGCTTGAAAAGGAAGGCCAGGGCCTGAACCTGACTGGCGAGGTGATCGAGGCGATTCGGCATCACTCCAAGCCTGAGGGAGAGTTCCTGAACCAGGCTGCCGTGGCACACATGACACTGGAAGCCCAGATCGTCCGTATCTCCGATGCCCTGGCTTACCTGGCGCACGACATATCCGATGCCTTACGAGCCGGGTACCTGTCGATCGATGACCTTCCGAGCGATGCGGTAGAGCGTCTTGGAGAGCGGCATTCACAGCGGGTGAATTCTTTCGTTACCGATGTGATAGCCGCCTCATGGGACTGCACGGGCGAAGTTGATATCGAAGATGAGCGGCCGTGGATCAGGATGTCGGATGAGGTTGGCGAACTTGTCACGTCGTTGCGCGTCTTCATGTTCGAGAACTTCTATCACCCGATCAGCCGATCGATAGAGGGAACGAAAGCCGCCGATATTGTTCGCGTCCTCCTCGATCACTACAGGCATCATCCCGATGAATTGCCCACGTGGCTGCGGGAGCTTTCCGGCTCCGATGAGCAGGCGGCTGCCGATCATGTCTGCGGAATGACCGACAACTACGCGCTGACCATAGCCGAACGGATTCGGCCCGGTCTCAGCGAAGGCGTGTTCCAGGGCCTTATCTAGGCCGGACTCAGACCATCTGAAGCTGGTGTGGTATTGATCGCGAATTGGCGTCACTGTGCGCAGTTCTTTAGGTAGACTCGAACGTCTGCGGAAGACCTGACATCACGCCCGAGATTCACTTGTGCGAGCCGCGATCCGCATGTAAGTTAGCGTTAACTTTCACCCGCCGGCGGCTGTGTTCCCGGCCAGCGTACGCCGTATATGACTCTCATCGATGAAGTAAAGAGCCGTACTGACATCGTCGATGTCATAGCGAGTGTCGTAGACCTCGATACCTCGTCGCGGAACCCGAAGGCGCGGTGTCCGTTCCATAACGAGCGTACCCCTTCTTTCCACGTATTCCCTGAGACAGGCACCTGGCGATGCTTTGGAGCATGCGCCACCGGCGGCGACGTCTTTGCCTTCGTGATGAAGCAGGAAGGGATTGAGTTTCGGGAGGCGCTCCACAGGCTGGCTGACAGGGCGGGGGTGAAGCACACCTCTGGCGATGCTAGCGTTCAGCAGGATGCAGCCCCGAAGCGCACGGTGATTGAAGCGAACCGGGTTGCGGCGAAGTGGTTCTCACAGATGCTTCTCGGCTCTGAAGGAGCCGACGCGCGGGAATACCTGGCATCTCGCGGGATCGATACAGACATGGCGGTGAGGCGAGGGATGGGATTTGCTCCCGGCGGCGGAACGCTGACACTTGCCGGACATCTGAAGTCTTCGAGCGTGGAGCCACAGGCGGCCCGAGACGCTAGGCTTGTCGTTCTCGGCCAGGACAAGACATGGCGCGACTTCTTCAGAAACCGTCTGACCATCGAGATTCGGAATCGAAATGGAGAGGTCATCGGATTCGGAGCGCGGAGCCTGGATGGATCAGAGCCCAAATATCTGAATACTCCACAGACGAGCGCTTTCGATAAATCGCGGGTTCTCTATGGTCTTGACTGGGCTGGAGACACGCTCCGCCAGTCGAGGCGTGCTGTTGTCGTCGAGGGCTACATGGATGTGATCACAGCGCACGAGCACGGCTTCACCGATGCTGTCGCCTCCATGGGCACTGCCGTCACTTCGGAACAGCTCAACTCACTGGCGCAGATAGTCTCAGGTGGTGATCAGGCGGGCGAAGTGATCCTATGTCTGGACTCCGATGCCGCAGGCCAGGATGCCACGCTCAGAGCTCTTGAGATCGCATGGCAGGAGTTCGGCTCTGGATCCAGTAGGAGCAGCCGTCGATCCAGTTCGAAGAGCCTCTCAGTTCGTGTTGCTGCGCCATTCGATGGTAAAGACCCTGATGAGGCGATCAGATCGGATTCGTGGGCATGGCGACGCTCTCTTGATGAAGCGGCGCCCCTGATGGACTTCATCATGCAGGCATACATCGATCGGACGGATGTCGATACCGGTGAAGGCAAGGCCGCCGTGGTGCAGGCGATGGCTCCGCTGATCTTCTCTCTGGCAAACGACTACGATCGGGATCGTTACTGGGAGCGGCTTGGCACCCGGCTCGATGTTTCGGCTGAACGGCTTCGCTCTATGGCATCGGCCTCAATACCGCGGAGTGCCGCCGGGCGCGGGAACGCGGTGAGAAGGAGCAGCGAGAAGCCGGTCTCGACTGAGCAGCTCGGGGCCGTGCTCGGGTCTGCGAGTGGAGGGATCGAGGAGCACCTGCTCGCTCTCTGTTTTGAGTGGCCTGATCTCAGAGAGTACGCCGAAGCCGTGCCATCTGAGCATTTTCTCGATACAGCAAACCGAGAATTGTTTACCTGGTGGCAGAGCAACTCTACACTCGATAGCGACGAGCGAGATCTCAGCCCTGATCTTGATGAGCGTTATCTCGCCTTACGCTCGATCAACCTCCCTCCTTCCGACGCGATACAGCGAGTCACTGATGTCACACAGTGCGTCAGGAGGATGAGAGAACGGTTCTACAGGCATCTCCTGGAGGACCACGGGTCTATTCTCGAGGCGACAGAGGGCGAACTGGACGATGAGGGCCGCGAGCGGCTTCGCGGCAAGACACTCGACCTCTCGGAGAATCTGAAGAAGGTATTTCACGCAGGCGCGACTGGACGGGTTTGACGATGCCACGAAGACCATCAAACAGACACGAAGACGCTCCCATCATCGAGGACCTCGCTGACGGCGCTCAGTTGCTGCGTCTTGGATTCCAGGCTGCAGGCGATGCTATTGATGATGAGGATGATCCCGATGGCGGTGGCAACGCGGTTGTGATGACTCGGACGACTGGCTCCTCCGAGTTCGAGAGATGGGATGGACCGTCGTCACTGTTCGAGCGGGACGCGCCGAACAATCAGCAGGCCGACGAATCAGAACTCACTGACGACCCAGTGCGCATGTATCTGCGTGAGATCGGCAGAGTGAGCCTGCTTACTGCTGCTGATGAGCGCACCCTCGCTCGCGCAATGGAGCTCCAGAGGCGATTGAACTCCATAGAGACCGAGTTCGCCACTGAGCATGGCCGCCAGCCGACATCAGCCGACATCAGCCTGGTTGTTCTCGGTGAGATCGCTCCCCACCACGAGACCGCAAGCGCTATCGGGCGATTCGTTGGTGTGCCCAGTGAGATCACGCTCGAAACGCTGGTCACAGACAAAGATCTCCGCACCTTGATCGATGGCCCTCATGATGAAGGACTCATCAACTTCGTCTCCGATGCCCTGAACTGTTCCTCGGAAGACGCTCAAGAGAAGATCGTCGATCTGTCGATCGTTTCAGGGCTGGTGCCACCCGATCTACTTGACGCTATCGTCGGTCAGCCAGCCGTCTCAGCACTTGAAGAGGCCACGGCCTCATCGGAGTTCTCAACTCAGCTCCAGATGTACGAGTTCTTGCTGAACTCGCACTACGCCCGAGTCAGAAATGAGGGTGAGCGGTCAGAGAGCCATCTTGCGCAGGCGAACCTTCGTCTCGTGGTCTCTGTCGCCAAGAAGTACATCGGCCGCGGCATGTCGCTGCTCGACCTGATCCAGGAAGGAAATATCGGCCTGATTCGTGCAGTCGAGAAGTTCGACTACCGCAAGGGCTACAAGTTCAGCACATATGCAACATGGTGGATTCGCCAGGCCATCACCAGGGCGATTGCAGACCAGGCACGGACGATTCGAATTCCCGTGCACATGGTCGAAACCATTAACAAGCTTCTCCGCGTAAGCCGCAGGCTCGTGCAGGAGTACGGACGCGAGCCCACCAGCGAGGAGATTGGCAAGGATCTGGACATGCCGGCAGACCGTGTCCGTGAGATTCTCAAGATCTCGCAGGATCCGGTTTCGCTCAGCACGCCGATCGGTGAAGAAGAGGACTCGAACCTCGGAGACTTCATCGAAGACAAGAACGCGCTTGCGCCGGTTGAAGCAGCCACCTATCACTTGCTTCGAAACCAGGTCGAGGATGTTCTCGACTCCCTGACTCTGCGCGAGCGGCGCGTGTTGCAGTTGCGATTCGGGCTTGAGGACGGTCGCAGTCGCACCCTGGAAGAGGTTGGCCGGGAGTTCGGGGTCACGCGGGAGCGTATCCGCCAGATCGAGGCGAAGGCTCTGCGCAAGCTGCGGCACCCGACCCGCTCCAAGAAGCTTCGAGACTTCCTCGACTGACGCTGCTCTGTCACCTTTGGAGCGATTCCCAACCAGTTCAGATTAGAATCTGTTCAGGCTCCACGGTGGAAGACAGATGCCTGAAGCTCCCGATCTATACGTTGTACGCAACTTTCTCGAACCTCGACTCGTAGGCCGGACCATCTCGTCCGCGGTTGAGCGCAAGCCGCTGGTCCTGCGCAACATGACCGGGGAGAAGTTTGACGCCGACATCTCAGGCCGCACAATCACTGGCCTGGCCCGGAAGGGAAAGCTGCTCCTGATCTCATTTGGCGATGAGCGATCCCTTGTGATCAGCCCGATGTTGACCGGCGGATTGCGATACTGCTCTCCAGAGGATCGGATGCAGGCGACGACCATACTGGTTTTCAATCTTGATGACGGCGCTCAGCTGCGCTACTTCGACCAGAAACGCATGGGCCAGGCCTACTACCTGCCCAACGATCAACTCGATCAGATCGTCCGGCTCGAGAACCAGGGCGCCGATGTTCTCGATTCGCCAATGGACCTTGATGAGTTCACTGCTGCCTTGAAGCCGTTTCGCGGCGAGATCAAGGGCATTCTGACGCGAGGGCAGGCAATCGCTGGCATCGGAAACGCCTATGCCGATGAAATCCTGTTCGAAGCAGGCCTGTTCCCGTTCAAGAAGAAATCGAAGCTATCGCCGGCAGAGTTGAAGGAGCTTCACCGAGCCGTCTACGAGGTGCCAAAAGCCGCTATCTCAGTTCTTGAGCGCGAGGTGGGGGAGAATATTCACAAGAAAGTACGCGGTTTTCTCAAAGTGCACGGCAAGGGAGGGGAGCCGTGCCCCCGATGTGGAACAACGATTAGCGCCATCAAGGCGAATCGACGCGAAACTAACTTCTGCCGATCTTGCCAGCCAGGCACGATGTTTGACTGAACTCAACCTTGCCTGTGAGCTATCCGATTAAGTGTCGCCACTCACAGTTTGCACATCGCGAAGAATTGGCTTGCAGGCGACTCGCTGCTAGCATCATCACACCGGAAAACCGGAATCGGGCGAGAGGATTGGCACGTAGATGTCAGTAGCGCTCACATCGCTGGAAGTTGCTGGCCTCGTGCGAGACATCCTCCTGATATCGTTTTTCGCCATCGGATCGGTAGCCCTGATCGTGGGACTCGTGCTGGGGCTGGTGTTCTACAGGCGAACGAAGAACTTGCTAGATCGAGTCGATGCGGGTGTTGACCGGATCGAGAGCATGGTTGAATCTGTAGACTCAACTGCGTCGACGGTGATGAAGACCGCTACATCGGTGAACCGTGGCATGAAGGCCGGTGAGATCGCAAGATCGGCTTTTAGCTCGGTGCTTCATCGAGGTAATGGCGAGCCAGAAGATAAGAACGGAAAACCCGGCTCCGGGTCTGAGTGATCGACACCAGGCCGAACAGACGGGATTAGATGCGAGGATTGCCAGATGGCCGACAATGAGACGAAAAAGAGCGGCGGTTTCCTCTCCGGGATAATCTTCGGAGGAGTGGTCGGTTTCCTTGCCGGGATGGCGATAGCTCCGAAGTCAGGAGATGAGACTCGAACTCTCTTCTCGGAGACCGGTCAAGAGCTGCGTGACAAAGCGGACGAGTTCATCGCGGCGGCGAAGGAGAGAATCTTCGCTGGAACGGAGCGCGGCTCTCGGAACAATGTCCGTGACTTCCCCTTCGACGACCTGGACATCGACGACGTCGAACTCTAGATCCGCCAACTCCTGAAGGTCAGTGCTCGGTAACAGGAGAGCAGTCTTGCTCAGTGGGCGATGCCGCTTGCCCGCGGGTAAGAGCCCAGCACTTTGAACATGGCGGTGTGACGCGTGAGTTCTGCCAGCGCTTCCTGCACGTTCTCATCAGACTCGTGGCCATCGAAGTCCAGCAGGAAGTAGTAGACGCCTATCTTTGCGCCTGTTGGCCGAGATTCGATCTTGGTCAGGTTGATTCCGCGGTCAGCGAACGGCTTCAGCGCAGCGTAGACGAGCCCTGGCGCATCCTCTCGATCGAAGTCGAAGACTATTGACGTCTTGTCAGTGCCTGATCTTGCAGGTGGCTGGCGGCCAATCACGACGAATCGCGTGACATTGTTGGTTCGATCCTGGACGCCCTCGGCAAGGATCTCCATTCCGTGCAGCTCTGCTGCTCTGCGCGGCCCGAGAGCAGCAGTGGAAGCATCCGAAGCCAGCAGGCTTTCCACCGCTCCAGCTGTGGAGTCATAGGGCTCCAGAGTGGCGTCTGGCAGGTGTTCCGACAGATATCTGCGGCACTGGCCAATCGCCTCAGCCTTGGATCGGACCCGCTTCACGCTCGAGATGTCTGTGCCTGGAAGGGCGATCAAGCAGACATCAACGGGCAGCAATAACTCACCAGTGATGTGAACGTTTTGAGCGCCGATCAGGGCATCAACGATGTCGTTGATCGAACCGGCGATGCTGTTTTCGATTGGCGCAATCGCCAGATCAACCTGGTTTGCGTCGACCGCTGCCACAACATCGGGCAGCGAAGGATACGCTGCTCGCTCAGCCTCTGGGTCATGCAGAGCCGCCGCCTCTTCTGTGTAGGTGCCGGCAGGGCCCAGGTATGCGATCGTATTGGCCAAGTAGTTACCTCAACTCGGTGAGCGTCTCCCACAACGCCTGCGTAGATTCAGTTGGCGACACGGCGATGACCTCGTCTTCCGATTCGATCACCGTGTCGTCTGTCGGCAGTTCAGTGCGACCGGAACTGGAGATGATCAACGCTAGCTGGACACCGTACGGGATCTGCACATCTCTTAGAGGTCGTCCCACTACAGAGGCTGATTCAGGGACCTTGATCCCGACGACCTCCAGCCCTCGGCCTCTTACAGGCATCAATCGAAGCAGCGGGTGGGCAGGAAGAGCTCCTGCTATGTGTGACAGGACGAGATCGGTGGTGCTAACAGCGACAGAGACACCGGACTGATCGAACAGCTCAGTGTTTTCCTGTTTGTTGACGATGGCGATCGTCTGCTCAACGTTGAACATGTGCCTGGCCAGGAGACACGCTGCCAGGTTGTCTGAATCGGATCTCGAGGTTGCGATGAACGCATCGGCTCGGGAGGCTCCCGCCTGCTGCAGAACCCGCGACGTGGTCGCATCTCCATTGATGACGATATTGCCCAGTCGATCACGTACTGCGTCTGCACTCTCACGATCGGGATCGATCGCAAGCACTTCATGGCCTGCTGTCACGAGAGCGGAGATCAGAGGGAGACCTGTAGTCCCTGCACCCATCACGAGGATGTACATCTCACTCTCCCACCGATTCGGATGCTTGATCCTGCAGGACCTGCGGAATGTTGGCCAGCACGCTATCTGCAGAGAGCCGGCCAGGGTTCACGCAGGCGATGCCCATCGACTCGTATACGCTGCTGAGGTCACCGCTCCAAACGGCTGCGATCACCGTCATCGTTCTGTATATGACCTTGGCCTTCAGCGCGGCCAGTCCGTTGGTTGTGTCTTCGCCTGTCAATGCCGCAAACAGATCAGCGTCGCGGATCCCTGCACGTTCGAGCGTGAAGTTGCTCATGCCATCACCCTCGACAATCTCCACCTGCTGATTGCCGTCTCGGCCAGAGAGAAGTGTTGCGGCGTTGCTCGCATCCCTGTCAATGACGGTGATTGAGTGCCCGCCAGAGGCCAGTGATGTAGCCAGAGCGTTGCCTGTGCGGCCGCTTCCAAGGATGACGACGTTCATCGAATTAATGTCCCTCCGGGTGCAGCTCAGCTTTCGGCAGCCGACTCGCCTGTCCCGCCATTCTCCTGTGGAACGTGAGGCCGGGCAGTCGTTAGCTCGGACCGGATCAGGATCACTGAGCAGGCCGCGTGCTCAAGGACGTATGGTATCTCGGCGCCAAGTGAGAACCGTCCATTATCAGTTGGGTATTCAGTGGCCATAACCACGGCATCAACATCGCGAACAGCCGCCTCATGCACCAGGGCCGGGCCGATCTCTCGTGCCTGGACCATATCTGCATCAACGCTTCGTTGCATCTCCGCAGCCAGCTCTGCCTGTTGCAAAGCCTGTTCGGCTCGATCTACCTCTGCTGGTATCTCGGCATCAAGCGGCATTGAGCGAGGCATCTTGATCACGTAGAGAATCACGAGCCGGCCCCGCGTCTCTCTAAGCAGAGACGCGGCGTGGCCAATAGCCGCCGCGTCTGCAGGCGAGCCTGTAACCAGTGCCAGTACCTTGCTAAGGCGCATTGCTAGGAATTGCCACCCGAATGGTGCAGGGACTTCTTCGCTCGCTAGTCAGAGATTCGCTCCACGAGTTCGTCGCGTCCGGCAACTACAAGCACATCGTCCCGCCTCAACCGCTCGTCCGAATCAGGACTCAGGCGGATGTCGTTACCCCGCTTGAGCGCGATTACCGAAACGCCGTACTTGTCCCGCACTCCAGTAAGCCCGGCCTCTTTCAGAGACATATCTACGAACCTGTCTGGCACACGAAGCCGGCTCACTCCGAAGGACGGGCTCAGCTCCATGTAGTCTTCGACATCGGGGTTGAAGAGATTGTGCGCAACTCTTCCGCCCATCTCAGACTCGGCGTAAACAACCTTCTCGCAGCCGAGTCGCTCCAGCGTGTTGCCGTGCAGGTCTGAGTGCGCCCTTGCGACGACATATGGCAGGTTCATTGTCTTGAAGAGCACCGCCACCATGATGCTGGCTTCGACGTTCGAGCCGATTGCGACGATTCCGATGTCATAGTTGTGGACTCCGAAGTCTCTCAGAACGGACTCGGAGGTGGCGTTGCCTACAACAGGGTGAGTGACCTGCCCCATCATCGCCTGCACTCGCTCTTCATCGGTGTCAATGGCGATAACGGTGTGCCCGAGCTGATAGAGAGTCCGCGCTATGTTGCTGCCGAAGCGTCCAAGGCCCACGACGGCGATATGGCGGCTGTTGGTAACGGGCATGAGGCGTTGAGTCGGGTAGATGAGTTCGAGCGATAGACGAAATTCAGCCTATTCTAACCCGCTCGCTGGCGTACTGATATGACTCAACCGTCGATCGTCCAGCCATGAGTAGAACGAGTGTGAGCGGTCCGAATCTTCCGATGAACATAGCTATCGAGACCACGACCCGCGCTCCTGGATTTAGCTCACTTGTGATCCCTGTCGACAGTCCAACCGTTCCGAATGCAGAGACCATCTCGAATGCTGCCTGTGTGAACCCGAGCTCGGGCTGAATCGCCAGCAGCACTGCAAGCAGCAGTAGGAGCATGAGCGTGGCTGATCCACCAACGATCATGGCGCGCTGAATGATTGGACGAGGCACTTCTCGCCCGAACGCATTTACTCTGCTCTTCCCGCGGAGAGTTGCCGCAACCATGAGCATGATGACCATGACGGTATTGATCTTGATGCCGCCGGCAGCAGATGCGGAAGCTCCACCAATGAACATGAGGGCCTGTGTGAAGTTGCTGTTCGCAGGTGTTATCTCCCCGTAGCCCACAGTGGAAAAGCCTGCGGTGCGGGCGGCTGCCGAATGGAATGTGGCATTGGCCATTTTGTTGACGACGCTCTGGTTGCCGATAGTCGCAGGCTCTTCCCACTCGGACCACAGAAACACCGATGCCCCCAGGAAGATGATTACTCCAGTGCCGATGAGCACAAGCTTTGAGTCGAGCCGCAGCTTGCCGAATCGACGCGTAGTGACGACATCGGCGAGCACGAAGTAGCTGAGCCCTCCTGTGAGTATCAGCAGGCCCATGATTAGCAGCAGCGGTATGTCAGATTTGAATGGCTCGAGGCTAGAGCCGCCGACAAGCAGATTCGGCATGATCTCGAATCCGGCATTGTTGAATGCGGATACAGCATGGAACGTGCTCTGCCACAGAGCATCAGGGGCAGAGATTCCTTCCCAGAGCGAGCCGAACACGTACCAGCGCAGGAAAAGCACCGTCGATCCGATTAACTGCGTAATGACAGAGAACAGAACAATTCGGCGGACGAGAGCCGTTATCGCGCCCAGTTGCGCTCCGTCGAGGCCGGCTCGAAGCAGCAACTGTCCCTGCAGTCCAAGTCTTTGGCCGACGATCATGAGCAAAAATGCGGCGCCGGTCATGAACCCGAGTCCACCGATGAAGAACAGAGCCATGATCACGGCCTGCCCGAACCTGGTCCACACAACATCCGTCTCAGCGACGACCAGTCCCGTTACTGCAGCGGCTGAGGTGGCTGTGAACAGAGACCTTGTGATTCGGTCAGAAAGCCCAAGCCCGGAGTTGTCAGTGATCGAGATTGGCAGTGCCAGAAGGACTGTGCCTATGAAGATCACGCCAAGGAAGCCATAGATCAGCACCATTGGCGATGTTGGACCGCGCACTGATACGCTGCGCGGCTCCACCTGAACCGATACAGGCTCCAACTCCGCATCACGCGGACGTCGGACCACGGTGTCGCCGGGTTTAGGTCCTTGAGGTAGGCGCATCAGGTGACTGGTGCACAGCAGAAATGAAGCTGCCGTGCGTCCGTTGGTTTACGGTGAACTGTAGGCGAGACATTCTAGACTTGACCGGTGAAGCGCATGCTTGAGCATGCAGCCGAATAGCTCACAAGACGATCGGGTAACTCTGTGTCGACTTCACAACGACAAACACTTCAGCACCTTCTCGAGGAAAGCGACAAGTTCCTCGTTATGGTCGAAGTCGAGACTTCGCGCGGTCTCGCGATGGAAGAGGCGGCCAGGAAGGAGTCTGACTTTGCTCGCCGTCTTTCGGAGTTCGAGGAAGTTGACGTTGTCGCGCTGACTGACAATCCCGGAGGCAACCCGCACATACGCCCGGAGGTTCTAGGCCAGGATCTTCTCTACCGCGGCAGGGAAGTCATCATCAATGTCTCGTGCAAGGACTACAACCGCAACGGCGTCGAGAGCAGGCTCTGGGCGCTTGGCAGCACCGGCTTCAGGAACATCCTTGCGCTCAGCGGCGACTACCCGATCGGCGGATACGCAGGCCAGGCACAACCTGTCTTCGATATCGATTCGGCCGGCCTGCTGAAGATGATCTCTGACATGAACGCTGGCATGCCGGTTAAGGCGTGGCGTTCAGTTGGCCGCGAGGCAAGACTGGCACAGACCGAGCTGTTTCCTGGTTGTGCTGTCAATCCATTCAAGCTCGTCGAGGGCGAGCTGATGACTCAGTACATGAAGCTGGAGCTCAAAGTCGAGACCGGCGCGAAATGGGCGGTAACCCAGATCGGCTACGACTCCCGCAAGCTGGATGAGCTCATCAGGTATGTGCGGCTCAAGAACCTCGATATTCCCTTAATCGGATCGGTCTTCATCCTGACGGCGCCGGCAGCCGGATTCTTCAACAGGTGGGGCATACCTGGTGTCGCGGTAAACAACGAGCTGCTGGCAATTGCCAGGAAACAGGCCGAAGCAGACGACCGCGGCCGGGCTTTCTTCACAGAGCTGGCAGCCAAGCAGATCGCAGTGCTTCGAGGGCTCGGATACCGCGGCGTATACCTTTCTGGACGCCCGAGGCTGGCTCGCCTGCGGAAAGTCCTGGAGATTGAGCGCTCATTTGGTGAGAACGACTGGAAAGACTTTGCCGCCGAGCTGAACTTCGTACAGGAAGGCGAGTTCTACTATCTCCAGCAGGGCGAAAACGCAGGACTGAGCTCAGACGAGATCAACCCGGAATACCTCGCATCTATCGAGCCAGGAGCAAGGCGGCGCAAGCGATTGGGCCTGCCGTTATCTTTCCGAGCTGGCAAGTTCATTCACGATCACCTGTTTGACCAGAATTCCCGTGGGTTCAAGATCGGCAAGGCCATGTACACAGGGATCGAGAAATCCGGGAAGCTGTCCTCCATGGCCCACACGCTTGAACAGCTTGCAAAGGAGCCGATGTATTCGTGTCGTGACTGCGGCGACTGCTCACTTCCAGATATCGCGTATCTATGTCCCGAATCCCAGTGCGTGAAGAATCAGCGCAATGGTCCGTGCGGAGGAACGAAAGCCGGCTATTGCGAAGTCCTGGACAAGGAGTGCATCTGGCTCAGGGCATACGACAGATTGAAGCCGCTTGGACAGGAGCGCGACATGCTGAAACGGCCGATCGTCTTCAAGGACGCTTCACTTAGAGGCACTTCAGCATGGGCGAATACCTTCATGGGGCGCGATCACCACTCAGACGATTAGCCCCGCATCGCGATAAATCACCGATCTATCGGCCACCAAACCGATTTGGCGGTATTCTGGACCCACCAGAACGTTGCTGAGACGGTTGACGAACTCAACCGCTAACCAATTCACCCCGGGATCACTCAAATGACAAGAGTCGTTGAAAACGCTGCGGACTTCGTGACCATCGGCGAGAACATCCACACGACGCGAATCGTCAAGCTGGGCGGCGTCTTTCACGAGAAGCAGGAAGATGGTTCCGATGCGATCAAGTATCGGAAACCGGATGGCGAGCGACGTCTCATGCGTGTTCCGGAGCACTTCGCCTCAACCCAGCCTTATGAGCAAGGCCAACTCAAGCACTTCATGATCGCCGTCTGGAAGGGCATGAACGAGGAAGGTGATGAAGCTGCGTCTGGCGTTGAATACATCGAGAAAGAGGTTCATCGGCAGATCAAGGCTGGTGCGAACTACCTTGATCTGAATGTCGATGAGTTCTCCTACCGGTTGCCAGAGCAGCAGGAAGCGATGAAATGGCTTGTTGGCAAAGTCCAGGCCATTTCCAAAGTGCCCCCCAGCATCGATTCCTCCAACGCTCAGATCATCGAATCAGGTTTCGAGGCATATGACGGCTCGGCAGGCAGGCCGATGCTCAACTCGGTGGCTCTCGAACGGATCGAAGCGCTTGACCTTGTTATTGAACACGATGCAACTGTCGTCGTTTCTGCGGCCAGAGAAGACGGCATGCCGGAAGACGAGCACGAGCGCCTGGAGAACGTTGGCCGCATTATTGAGGCTGCGATGAGCAAGGGAGTCGCCAAAGCGGATATCTACGTCGACCCTCTCTTTTTCCCGATCTCAGTCTCCGGCGAGTACGGACCTCATGGCCTGAATGCGATCAAGCTCATTCGTGACGAGTACGGACCCGAGATCCACATAAGCGGCGGCATGAGCAACGTGTCGTTCGGACTGCCGAACCGGAAGCTCGTGAATGCTGTCTACCTTCGGCTGGCCATCGATCACGGGGCAGACAGCGGGATCATCGACCCAATCCACACAGATATCGACGCGGTGCTGTCACTGGACATGGATTCGAAGCCGGTTCAGATCACTACCGAGATGCTGATGGGCAATGACGACTTCTGCATGAACTACATCACTGCCTTTAGATCAGGAGAGCTTGGCTAGCTCCTGCCTGCACTCTCTAACGAGGGAACAGCGAGATGATCTTGATGTCGTTCGACTGATCTGAACCACCCCAGCAGTTCCATGCTCTCACGGTGTAGACGTACTCAAGCCCCGGTGTTGGCTTCTGGTTCTCGACGATTCCGCGATCGTCTATCTGCACGACGCGTCCAGTCTCCTTGTTAACCGTTTCCGTGTAACGGTCCTCAACAACAATGTCGGTTCCGACTACGACGACCTGGTTGAACCGTGAGATTATCGTCCGCTCAAGTGCGAACCACTGCTCATTGTCAGAGTTGTCGCGTACTTCAGCAGTGACTGTGAGCGTATCGGGATCCTGGGTCACGCTCACCAGCTCTGGGACATTCGGTGTCGTATCAAGTGAGCACTCGCGAGACTCTGCGAACCACTCAACCTGAGATAGCACCAGCACCCAGACCAGGAACAGGCCAAGCGCGGCAACCACCGACATCGTGATGAATATCGGGGAGTGTTCGTGCAGGTAAGAGATCAGCCAGCGGATCATCGGCGGAGCCGCGCATGCGCCGCCGCAACTTTCGAATATGGGGACGAACTGCGAGGGTGCATCAAAGGCGCACGGTCGTTAACCGGAGCTTTGTGATGGTAGATGAAGTGCATGGTATGTGCGTGTTGGTGCCAGTCGGCTGGTACTGAGGGACAAGTAACGTGACTATGTGCAATCTTCGATTGGCGATAGAATGCGTCAGTATGTGGCGGTTGCGTCCAAGTTGACCGAACCAGCCAGATTAAACGGATGAACGAGTTGCTGAACAAGACCCAGGCGGTCTGGCTCATAGAGGGCCCCGTCTGGTTGATCAAGTTCGTCGCCAGTAACTTTAACGAGTTTCTGGACAAGAACGGGCCGTATATGGCCGCGGCCATAGCGTTCTACGCATTCTTTGCGCTCTTCCCGCTCTCACTTGCTCTTATAACTATCTTCTCGTTCTTCCTTGGTATCGAGGGGTTCGAAGATCAGCTAATCGAGGGACTGGAAACGCAGATTCCGGTTCTCGCAGAACAGTCAGACACTTTCCTTGCCGACTTCTTTGCGAGCTTGAGCAGTGGTAGACCCGTAACGAGTTCTGTCGCCACCATTGGGCTGATTTTCGCTTCAAAAGCGGTGTTTAGCTCGATTCGTAAGAGCGTCAATACCATCTGGGGCATCACGAAGACGCGCCCCTTCCTCACCGAGCAAGCGATGGACTTCCTGCTTCTGGTGGGCGCAGCGCTTCTGCTGATCATTTCGTTCTCGATCACGACGATCTTCGTCTTCTTCCAGGACTTCTCGACGATCGTCGCTCCAAACACACCTGTATCGGCAGATGCGCTCTGGGCGCGTATAGCTCAGGCCAGCCCACCCTTGCTGTCGTTCGTCGTGTTCCTGATCATCTACTGGTGGCTGCCGAACACCAAGCTGAGGTTCAAGGAAGTGTTCCCGACGGCATTGCTGGGAGCTGCGGCATTCGAGATATCAAAGCAGGTTTTCATCTTCTACCTGCGGAATGCGGCAGAGCTGGCGAGCGGCATCTACGGCGGTGTCAGCGCCATCATCGTGTTGATGGTCTTCGTGTACGTCTCAGCAATCATCTTGCTGGTTGGCGCACAGGTCACTTCCCGCTGGGCTTTCTACCTTGCCACTCGAGAGCAGCGGAAACAGAACGAAGACCTCTCTCACAACCTCGCGAGGATTCGCTCCACTCCCTCATTGCCAGGAATGCCGCTGCCTTCGCCTGCTGGAGCCGCAGAGCCGGACTCAGTGCCCGAAGGCGCAGACGGCCCCGCATCCAGGATCTAGGTCTCTTACGGCGATCTGCGTGAACGCTGTTGCTAGGCTGCCCACACGCTGTCTAGCCGCCATTCCCATGCACTGCGCTCAAGTTGAAGCTTCAATGGCACTTATGGGCAGATCGAATTCTGAGCAGGTGCCAGGCACTTGCAGCACGTAGCATCACCTTCAATACCTGCTTCGGATGTTTCAACTCCGGGGCAATCCGAGCGCTTCACTCGCTACTGGATAGCATCGCGGACCCTGATGCTCGCATGGCTCCTTCTCAGCCTCTGGCAACTCGGAGGATTTCCGCTTGCGGGCGAAGCCAGCTACGTAATCACCGGGTTCCGATTCGCCTCATCGACCGATGATCCACTGGCGCTTGGCACTCTCCTCGTCGGTCAGCATCTGCCTCTGTCGTATCTGCCCAGCGCACTGGGCGCACACATGCTTCCGGTGAGCGATTTCACTATGCGTCTTCCGTACGCTCTTATTGGCGCTGCTCAGATGCCGCTGCTACTTGCGATTGCGAACAGGAGTTTTGGTGCGCGTGCAGCCGGGTTCGCAGGGATCGTGCTGCTTGGCACCGGACTCTTCGGGCTCAACAGAGTTCCGGGTGGAATCAGCCTGTTCATCGTTCTTGAACTGGCGTCCGTTCTCTTTTTGCTGCGGTACAGAGAGGAGCATGAGCGTCGCTGGCTACTGCTGGGCTCCCTGAGCGCGGCTGCCGCATCCCTCGTCTATATCGAAGGCCTGTACCTCGTTCTGGTGGCCGCAGGTGTAGCGTGGGCGACCACTCGAAGCTGGCAGGACCGCGGGTTTGCGCTGTTGGCGGGACCGGGTCTGCTTGCGGCGTTCTCCGCGATTGCGCTTCTTGTGCGAGAGCTCTACTCGCAGTCCGCCAACGCTTCGATGTATGTCTCCATCTCCAATATGTTCACAGCTGCTTTGAATGAGCTGAAGCCATTCTCGATTTCACCTGTGGCAGTGAATGAAAGCCTGGCGGTGTATATTGGCGTTCCCGGACTGCTGATCCTCCTGATTGGAGTTGCCGAGGCGCTGTTTCACAACAGGGTGCAGCGCGCCACGTTGCTGTTCCTTATCGGCACAGGCCTGGGTTTTGCGGCTACTCTCCTGGTCCTGGGATCTCCACTGGAGCGGCACGTCGTCGTAGTGCCGTTGTTCATCCTGGTAGCAGGCTTTGGATGGTCGCAACTGATCAAGCAGCTCGATTCACCAGCCACGCAGGCAATGGTGGCGCTGTGCGTGGCCTCCGTCGCTATGGCAGGCGTCGTATGGAACCAGGCTGTGTTCACTCCCGGCACCGAGTTCACAGAACGACTCTCAGGCGTCAGGGAGTTTGCTCTTTCTCTTCGGCACGGCACTGGACTCTCAGAAGACGACGGCAAAGGTCTAAAGGCTCTTGCACAGGTGATACGTGACGAGACACCGCTCGATTCCAGAGTACTGGTGAGAGATGGAGTCTCCGCTGCAGCCGTGGAACTCTATGCGGCACGCTCAGCAGATCAGCTCAGTCTGAGTGATATAGGTTCGGCCAACGAGGAACTTGCCCGAGGATTCCTTGTAGTCAAGGGCGAGGACGAGGCTTTCAACGCTGGACTGAACGGCACTACGACAGTTGTTGCGAACCATCGCGTGTTCTCCGGTGGCGAGTCGCTGTACCAGTTAATCCACCTGGACTCAGACGGCGAGCCTTTCGATGCCTCTGTCTGGTGGCGGGCCGACGCAGCGGCTGGCAGGCTTGCCAGGGAGCACAGCGACTTTCCCGACTACCTTGCGCCTCTCAGCCAGGAATAGCGCAGGGACAGATGTGGCGTCGCCGCTCCTCTGTCAGACAGATCTCTTGAGCGAGACAGTCACAGAGTGCCCGTCCAGGTCGAATGTCTCGGAGTCGCCCCCAGGCACATTGACACCCATCTCAAATGCCTCTGCCAGCGTCTCCTGGACGATGTAGGCGGAGTGAGTGTTCAGCGAGTCTGCGACCTCTTCTGGAGCCGTGAAGCCGAGCTGGATGCGATCTGAGATGTCGAGTCCAGCAGATTTGCGCAGATTCTGTACCGCGTGCACGAACTCACGGGCGAAACCCTCTGCTCGAAGCTCGGGAGTTACTTCTGTGCTCACAGCGGCTGTGTAGCCAGCATCTGTCGCAACGGCATAGCCCTCCGCAGCGTGCCGCTCAATCAGAACCTCGGTTGGCTCAAGCGTGAAATCGCCGAGCTCGATCGTCTGTCCCGACTCTGAAAGTCGAGCGATTTCCGCCGCGTCTGCGCTGCCCAGCAACTGCCGGATCTCGCCAAGTTGCTTGCCGTATTTTGGCCCGAGTGATCGCAGTTCCGGTTTGACGACGTAACTGAGAAGCCCTCCAGCGCCAGTAACGTCGCGGACTCCCTTCACGTTCAGCTCGTCTACGAGTTGCTGTTCTATGACTGGAAGAGCCTCACGCTCCCAGTCGTGACGAACTTCCACGAGCAATTCAGCAAGAGGCTGTCTCACCTTCAACTTGGACTGCGCTCGAGCCGAGCGTCCGAGAGAGGCCAGCCGGATCGCCAGCTGGGTCTGACGGGACAGGTCTTCGTCAATGAACGCGCTGTTGGCTGCTGGCCAATCTGCTAGGTGCACAGAGTCGGGAGCATCTGAGTCAATGCCCACGACGAGCTTCTGCCATAGCTCCTCGGCAACAAACGGAGTGAACGGAGCCAGAAGCCGCGTCAGCGTAGTCAGGCTGTAGTGCAGCGCCGAGTAGGCAGCCAACTTGTCGGCATCGCTGTCGCTCTTCCAGAAACGTCTGCGTGAGAGTCGAACGTACCAGTTCGACAGTACATCGACGTACTGCTCCATCGCCTGCGCCGCGTACTCGATGCGCCAGCTCTCCATGTACTCGGTCACATGCTCAACCAGCTGATTCGTCTCTGAGAGGATCCATCTGTCCAGCTCAGTAAGCTGTTCAGCGATCGCGCTGCTATCCGGATCGATCAGCGATTCATCGATGGTCCAGCCATCGAGTTCGGCGTATGTCGTGAAGAACGAGAAGATGTTCCACAGCGGGATCAGGAACTGTCTGCGCACCTCATCGCCTGGCCCGTAGCCAAAGTTCAGGTTTGACGCGGGATTGTGGCGAGAGAAGGTCCACCGCATAACATCAACGCCCATCTTCTCTGCCGCATCCTCGAACCAGATGGCATTGCCCTTCGACTTGTGCATCTCCTCGCCCTTCTCGTCACGCATCAGGGCGTATGAGAAGACGTTCTCGGTGGGCGGCTGGCCCTCCATCACAACGCTCATCGTGATGAGCGAGTAGAACCAGTTGCGGAACTGGCCTGGGAAGCTCTCTGAGATCCACTTGGCTGGATACCATTGCTCCCAGTTCTCACGGTTGTCGCGGTATCCGAGAGTCGAGAACGAGACGATCCCGGCATCAAGCCAGGCATTGCCCACATCGGGGATTCGGGAGACCGGCGAGCCGCAGCCCGAGCATGCGATTTTCACCGCGTCTACCCATGGCCGATGCGGTGAGTGGCCCTCAAAGTCGTCCCAGCCCTCTACAGCACGCTCCTTCAGCACATGTTCCGACTCGATGACCTCGAACTTGCCGCAGTCACCACACTTCCAGATTGGTAGCGCGAGTCCCCAGAAGCGCTTCTTGGAGATCATCCAGTCGCCCATATTGCGCAGCCAGTCGATCTCTCGAGCCTCTCCAAACGACGGAACCCAGTTGATCTTGCGCGTTGCCTCCATCAGGCGCGGCCGCAACTCGTCCATCGAGATGAACCACTCACTCACCAGGCGGAAGACCAGCTCAGTCCCGCATCGCCAGCAGACCGGATAGCGGTGAGTGTACTTCTCGACTTTGTAGTAGACATTCTTCTTTTGCAGGTCCTCGAAGATCAGGTCGTTCACCTCTGAGACCTGTTTGCCATCGAGGAAGCCGTATCCGGTCATGTAGGTTCCGGTGTCATCCAGTGGCGCGATGACCGGGAGACCGTTCTCTTTGCCGAGCCGGTAGTCCTCCGCACCTGCGCCTGGCGCGATGTGGACGATTCCCGTGCCCTCTTCCTCGCCAACATCCTCCCACTCAAGCACGCGATGGGCATCACGCGCCTTCTCCTGGGCGGGAACCTCGTCGAAAGGCCCGCGGTATCGCCAGCCGGCTAGCTCAGAGCCTTTGACGGTCTTCAGAACCCTGTGCTCGCCCTTGAGCACGCCCAGGCGCTGTGAGCCAAGCCAGATCTTCTCGGTTCGCTCTTCGCCTTGAACGCTGTAAGTGTTCTCTACGAGGACGTAGTCGTGCTCAGAGTTGACCGCCGCGGCTACGTTGGCGACGAGCGTCCATGGTGTGGTGGTCCAGACGAGGAGTGACTCATCTTCGCGGTCCAGCAGAGGAAATTTGAGGAAGAAGCCGGGATGCACCAGCTCCTGGTATCCCTCAGTCACGATCTCTTGCTGCGATAGCCCTGTGCCGCAGCGAGGGCACCACGGCATCACATCTTCACCCTCATAGAGCCAGCCGTTGTCCGCGCACCTCTTCAGGAATAGCCAGATCGTGTAGTTGTTCTCGTCTGACATGGTCTGGTAAGAGTCGTCCCAGTCCATGAAGTAGCCAAGGCGCTTCGACTGCTCAGAGATGCGATCGGAGAACATGCGTACTCGGGCCTTGCAGTCCTCAACGAACTTGCCAATGCCGTATGTCTCGATCTCTTTCTTGGACTTGAAACCCTTCTCTTTCTCTACCTCAACCTCGACCCACAGTCCCTGCCCGTCGAAGCCGTTCTGGAAGCGCTGACGGTATCCCTGCATGTTCCTGAAGCGAAGAAATACGTCCTTGTATGTGCGGCCCCATGCGTGGTGGACGCCCATCGGATTGTTGGCAGTGATCGGGCCGTCCATGAACGGGTATCGCTCAGGCGCGTCGTCGTTGCGATGCAGGTATCGGTCGACGACATCGCGCTCTTTCCAGAGGTCGAGAACTCGATGCTCTAGTTCTACGAAATCGACTCTTGAGGACACAGCCTCGAATCGTTTTTTCTCGGTCAAATCTCGATCCTCGCTCGTCTACTGGCCAACAAAAAAACCCGCCCCAGAACAACGGGACGGGCTGAATGGATCAGTTGCCGCGGTACCACCCGGATTCCGACGCAGACGAGCCATGCTCGCTGTGCCGACGCTCCTAATGGCCAATGTAACGTACGGCCAGCACGGCTCACCTAATGCGTCTGTGCGACGGTTCGGATCGCGGCTCGGAAGGGATGTTCGTTCCGTGATCGCTGCCCGCTTCCAGCAACCGGGCTCTCTCTTAGCGTCTGATCGAAACTACTCGTCTTCGTCGATGCCTGTTCGAATTTCGTATCTAGAACTCTATTCTGGCACAGGCGGCCCGGAAATACCTGCAATTAGCGATCTAACGACGCCGAACCTAGTGCCCGAGAGGCACACTTCGTATCTGTTCGTACACCGCGCCACCGGCCTTCAGGTGGCTTCTGAGCAGTTGGATCTCACTTACCGGGATGGCAGTCCGCTTTGATGGCAGCTCTGCCCGCCGCCAACTGAAGCCAACGTCGCCCGCGTACTGCCTTGTGAGGTCGCGCTCAGCTCTGCCGACGGTGATGTGCGGCTTGAAGGGCCGCTTCTCGGGCTCGAATCCAATGGTTCTCAGCGAACCTTCGATGCGCCCCTGCAGTTGAACGAGCTGGCGCACATTGCCTGCCAGGCCAACCCAGAGGATCTTGGGTGAGTGCAGGCTCGGGAACGCTCCGGGCTCACCCAGCTCAAGTTTGAAAGGGTTGGTGCGGCCTGCCGCTTCGGTCAGCTTCTCCTCGATTCCGCCGATCAGCGCAGTCGGTGTGTCGCCAAGGAACATCAACGTCAGGTGAACGTTCTCCCGCTGGATCCATCTCACGTTGTTGGCGGCCATTGTCGGCATTCCATTGATGAAAGTCCCGATCTCCTCGATCGCCTCTTCCGGGAGCGACAACGCTACGAACAGGCGCCATTTCTCGGCAGTTTCGGGAATGGGAGCCTCGCCAACGGGGCGAACCCAGGCTGGATCAGCGGGATTTCGACCGGGCTGAGGACGACGATCGCGCTCATTGGAGTCGCGGTCTCTGCGAAAGGGCTCTCGCCGTGCTCGGTCTGGCCAGCCTTTGTCTCTGCTTGTCACCTAACGAG
This sequence comes from Dehalococcoidia bacterium, assembly GCA_028281895.1. Taxonomy (GTDB): domain Bacteria; phylum Chloroflexota; class Dehalococcoidia; order Lucifugimonadales; family Lucifugimonadaceae; genus JAJCYX01. Next base: position 6,780 of record JANQIZ010000371.1, on the reverse strand, counting down.
TATAGGCGTCACGCCCGGATCAGCGAGGTCTATAATCCGCCTTCCCTGGGATCGGTCCATTGATCCCGCTGCATCGAAGATTCCACGGAGCTCTCAGCATGGCACTGCTTCTCTCACGCTCGGACGTACAGAAATTGCTACCGATGTCGAAGGCGATAGATGTCGTCGAGAAGGCGTTTAGCGAACTGGCCAACGGCACAGCCGAGATGCCTCCGCGCACCGTCTTGATCGACCCTGATGTTGGTGGATGGATCGCCTACATGCCCTCGTACCTGAAATCGGGCGGCGCGCTTGGTGTGAAAGCGGTGACTGTGTACAAGGCGAACCCTGAGAAGCACGATCTTCCGACTACGCTGGCAACGATCCTTGTACAGGATGCCGAAACGGGACAGGTTGTGGCCGCGATGGACGGCGGCTTTCTGACCGCGGTGCGAACAGGCGCTGTGTCTGGTGTGGCGACACGCCATCTCGCACGCAGTAACTCGAAGATCGGCGGAATACTCGGCACCGGCGTGCAGGCTCGTGCTCAGGTGATCGCGATGTGCGAGGCCGCTGATCTCGATGAGGTTCTCACTTTCTCAGTGGACCCTGACGACCGTCGCAAGGCGTTCGCCGAGGAGCTTCAAGAGGCAACGGGCGTGCCGATGCGGCTCTCATCCAGCACACAGGATGTGCTGGCGAATAGCGATGTGGTTGCGCTTGCGACGACCGCTGCGAATCCCATTGTCCAGGCCGACTGGTGGAAAGAGGGAGCGCACATCAACGCCATTGGATCGCACGCGCCAGGTGTCCGAGAGCTGGACACTGCGACGATCATCAACTCGAAGGTGATCTGCGATCAGCAGGAAGCCTGTCTCGCAGAGGCCGGAGACATTCAGATTCCGATCGAGGAGGGCGCGTACAGCGCAGACAAACTCCACGGTGATCTTGGATCGGTCGTGAACGGAACTGTCGCAGGCCGCGAATCCGAATCAGAGATCACTCTGTTCAAGAGCGTAGGTCTGGCGATCCAGGACATATCGTGTGCCGCACTCGTCTACCAGCAAGCGGTCGAACAGGGCGTAGGAACCGAGTTCGACTTCGCCAGGTAGCGGGGGCTGTTTCGATAGAATGGGGTAGCAAAGTAGTTTTGGTGTCCTGAACGGCTTAGCGAACAGGTGGTGCGATGATGATGAAACAACCGGGCGACCGAATAGAGATTGTGATTCGAGCGCCTCATCAGGCCAAAGCTGCCACTTCTGTCTCTGGAACCTTGATCAACCCAGGTAAAGAGATTCGCCTCAAGGGAAAGATCGTTGGAGACTACAATGATCAATGGCTGGTTGAGCTAGATGCGGATTTTAACGGCAAAAACAAAATTCTTGTCCTTAAATCGCAAAAGTTAGTCTCGTGACGGCTATTCGTAGCCCTCTTGGAGCGCTCGGAGCACTAATGGTGTTCTTGCAGGGCGTGGCAGCCGCCGCTTTGGTTCCGCTGGAAGATCAGCCAGGCCTGAGAGTCGCTCTTGTCGTAATGATGATCGTCGCCACGAGTGCAATCACGATCACAGTGCTGTATATCGTGGTGTACTTCGCACACACAAAGCCTGGCCTGTTGTTTCCAATTGGAGATCTTGATCCCGATGTTCAGCGGGGCGTTCTTGAGATCCCTACGTTTGCACCAGAAGAACAACCTGATCAAAAGACCTTGGCCGTATCATCGGAATCAGAATTTCCCGTATTCTGGGCCGAAGTTGAAGAGCCTAGGTCAGATATATAGGGCTGGAGTACAGAATTATTCCTGACTTTGTCTCATCGCTATTCTGACCTGCACTACTCCACGATCACTGAGCTTGCTCCCCTGATCAGATCGGGAGAGCTCTCGCCGGTTGAACTCGCCGAGTCACAACTGACACGGATAGGCGAGCTCGACTCTCGGCTGCGTTCATACGCTCTGGTTATGGCCGATCACGCCATGGATCAAGCCCGCGTAGCGGAAGAGGAGATCTCCCGCGGCAGCTATCGAGGCGAGCTGCACGGCATTCCAGTAGCGGTCAAAGATCTCTGCTATACGAGCGGCTTTCGCACCATGGGTGGCTCAGCCGTCTTCTCGGACTTTGTTCCTGACTTTGACTCGACGGTCGTGAAGAGACTTGCCGATGCAGGGGCGGTTCTGCTCGGAAAGCTGAACATGACCGAAGGCGCCATGGGTGGTTACAACCCGAAGCTCGACTATCCGGAGAACCCGTGGCGAGAGGGGCACTGGTCCGGAGCTTCATCGAGCGGCTCTGGTTCAGCGACAGCAGCGGGGCTTGCCTATGCCACGCTGGGCAGCGATACGGGAGGCTCGATTCGGCACCCGGCCGCTGTTTGCGGGACCGTTGGCTTGAAGCCGACATGGGGGAGAGTGAGTCGATATGGAGTGATGGATCTCGCCGCATCGCTGGACCACGTCGGCCCACTGACGCGATCAAGTCGGGACGCAGGACTCGTGTTGCAGGCGATATCTGGTCTTGATCCAAACGACCCGACGTCGCTGGGCGATCCAGTGCCGGACATGGTTGCTGATGTTGGAAAGAGCATTGCCGGGATTCGCGTCGGGCACGATGAGCGATACACCACGGAAGATGTTGAGCCATCGTTTGCGCAGGCAGTTCTGGATGGCGTGGCAATCCTAGAATCACTCGGAGCGGAGATCGTGCCGGTCTCGATGCCTGAGCGACTGCGTGATTATCTCGAAGTATGGCCCGTCATATGCGCCAGTGAGGCAGCAGCAGCCCATGCTGAGACCTATCCGAGCCGGTCCAAAGAGTACGGACCGTGGTTCAGAGAGTGGCTGAGGCGAGGCAGCAGCTATTCATCAACCGACTACGCGAGGGCGCATGAGCTCAGGCTGCAGTGCAATGGCGAGTTGCAGCAGACGATGCGCGATATCGACCTCATGGTATGCCCGGCAACTTCCAGAGCTGCCTATCCCGTGACTGACGACGATATGTACGGCCCGATCCCGGAAGACCGCGATCCGTGGGCGAGTAGATTCACAGTTCCGCATGACTATGCAGGTCTGCCAACGATCACTCTCCCGGCCGGATTGACCACGGACGGCTTGCCCGCGTCCCTGCAACTGGCAGGCCATCGTCTATCAGAGCCTCTGCTTGTGCAGGCGGGAGCGGCGTTCGAAGCGGCTACAGACCATCACGATCTGCATCCGCCACTGTGATCTACGCGGTGATCACCTCGGGGCCATCTTCACCCAGGTAGATCGTGTGTTCCTTCCAGCCTACGAATGCGTCTGAGACCTCGACCAGCGGGGCATACGCATGCATCACGCCCTGCCGAACAAGCTCCTCGATGGTCCGCTCAACCGGCTTCCGGGGCAGATCTCTGAAGTAGCGCATCGCAACTGGCAGGCCGTGCCACGAGTCAAGCGCTTCCATCATTGGTGGGAACAGCTTGTTCGATGGCTTCGGAGGACGTTCCAACCGGAAGATCTCGGCCGTGCCATCATCCTCAACATAGCCCGCTCCGGTTGTGGAAAATGGCTCGACCGCGAAGATCATGCCTGTCTTGAGCTTGGGACCACCGTTCTGCGCATGATTGGGAATCTGGGGCGTCGAGTGCAGCTCCCACCGAGCCAGACCGTGGCCTGAGAGGTTCACGATTGGCTCGAAACCCCTTGCTCTTATCGCTTTCTCGATAGCGGTGCCAACAGCGCCAACCGTTACGCCATCCCCAACCGTTGCGATTGCGGAGTCCAGAGCGTCCGAGGCCGCGCCTATCAGGCCTTCCCACCTGCCATCTGATGAAAGGTCTACAGACACTCCTGTGTCGACCGGGTAGCCGTCGATGTGGGCTCCGAGATCGATCTTCACAAGGTCGCCCTCTTCGTAGCGAGTCTCGTCTGTAGGCGATGAGCAGTAGTGCGCTGCGATAGTGTTGCGGCTCGTCTGCGCAGGGAAGGAGGGCAGTGCGCCGGCGTCCCGGATTCGCTTCTCAACGCCCTCCTGAAGGTCACGAAGCTTCATGCCCGGCTCAATGGTCTCGGCTGCCCAGTTGCGGGCCTCCGAGGCGATTCGACCGGCGCGGCGATAGATATCGAGTATTTCTGTGTCCATGGGACTCCGTGGCAAGTGACGCCTCTCTGTTGGGTGAGGCAGACATCGAATTCTAGGCGCGCTGTTCTTGCTTTGCTATCGGCGATTGCAGGTCGCTGATCCCGCGCAGATATACTCGGCGCTCGCCTCGGACACACAACTTGAGCCACTGGAGCAGCCAATTGCCGGTCAACCGCATCTTCGCCGCGAACAATGAAGGCCGTAAGGCCCACTTCCTGCAGATGCACTTCCCATCGACTGAGCTGGTTGAGCTCGCACACCTTGCCGGTATGGATGGCGTTGATCTGGATGGAGAGCAAGGTCACTTTGACCTGTCAGAGATCGACGAGATCTGCCGCGTGGCGAACGCAGCTGGAATGACTGTGACCGCGCGAGTGCCGTCGGTCGATCCGGTGCCCATCAAGCAGTACCTGGCAAGAGGCGTGCAGGGAATACAGGGACCGGGAGTCGAGACCGGCGAGCAGGCCCGGATTCTGTCCAATTCCTGCTACTACGCGCCGCAGGGCAGCAGGTCATGGGGGCCGGGTCGAGGCCACTACTACGATCACCAGCCAACGATGCAGGACAGGTTTGGCGGTAATGCCGGCTACATCGAAGATGCGAACAGCAACATATTCGTGATCGCTCAGCTCGAGAGCCAGGCCAGCCTGGACAATGTCGATGAGATCGTCGCTGTCGACGGGATCGACTGCATAACGTTTGGCCAGAACGATATGGCGTCATCACTCGGAGTGCCGGGAGAACCTGGCCACGAAAAGGTGAAGGCCGCCCACACCGAACTGGAGCACCGGGCTCGTGCAGCAGGCAAGCACCTTTTGTCAGACAGAGTGACCTATCTGCGAGCGACCGTGACTCTGCTTGATTCGATGCGGAAGCACCTCGTTGAGCATCGCGACGACCCTGTCGGCGATATCGGCTAGGCGCAGGCGGGGTCGTCAGTGTCCCAGCGGTTGAACGTTGGCTGCTCGGCACGCGCCAGCGAATCGCGCGTGTCTTTCCACATCATGTACCAGCGCTGTGCATCGTGCAGCTCGGAACCGGGGTTCGATCGGCTCCTTGCCACGAACCCAGGGAAGACACTGCGGCCAGTTGGCTGGCCGACGGGGTGATACCGAAGGTCGAAACTCCAGCGGATTCGATCCGAAACGTTCGGCAATGATGAATGGACAGTCAGCTTGTTGAGGAAGAGTGCGCCGCCCTTCTTAATGGGCACGGGCATTGCGGCTCCTTCCTCGAACATGTTGGTAGGGATAGTGACTCCCGCTACCTGCTTGTATCCGGGGCAGTGCGTCAGTAACTGTCCGGTGTGAGAGCCAGGAACCACCTGCAGGCAACCGTTCTCAGGCGAGGTGTCCATTAGAGGGAACCAGACCGTGAGCATGTCTGTCTGATCTGCTTCCGGATTGACCACACCGCTGTCCTGATGCCACGGCGTCACCCCGAACTTGACCTGCCCGTTCTCATCGCGCGGAGCTCGCGACTCGGGAACCTTGATACGCACGTGCTGGACAGGGTTCGAATAGATCTCAGGGCCAACAACCGACTCAACCGCGTCCAGCAGCCCAGGAGCTGTGAGCGCGCCGAATACCGCCGGGCCAGCCCAGAACGGTGTGTCTGCCTTGATTCCGTTCTGTGGGAGCGAGAAATCGAAGTATCCGTTGTAGATCTCGCCGCTTTCCTCATAGATACGCGTGACGCGCTCGCTGAAATCGAGCTCGCTGTATGTCGACGAGATGATCCCTTTGGAAAAAAGCTCTTCGGCGAGTGAATCAAGGACTCCGGCATACTCGTCGATCACCGGGTCTATCACGTTTTCTGGATCCAGCACATCGGGAACGTGTACAAATCCAAATTCGTCGAGATGTTCTTTCTGCTCAGCGGTTAGTGCAGGCATGGCGGACCTTGCATGTCAGATAGCGATTCAACACAGGCAGAGCTACAAGGTGCATTAACGCGCTGATACGTCTGACTGGCAAGTGTGGGCCAGACCAGGTTGATGCGGTTGCTGACAGTGATCGACTGTGAACGATCGCTTCGTTTCAGGACTTACGGGAGCGGGCGTAGCCCAGGGAGTCGGACTCGACCGCCAGTCCTTGAATCCTGGTGAAGAGCTTTCGACTGAAAGATATGGCTTGCTTGATGATGCTGTTCATTGTGCTGGCTGACCTGGCGAGAATTCGGGCAATAAAAAACCCTCGGCGTATTCGCAGAGGGTTGGCGCTAATGAATCTGGATGAAGTGTGCCGTCAACAACAGCACGCGCTTGCGCAACCCCCTGCAGGAGTACAGGGGCAACAGGTACAGGCGCACGCAGCTATGAATGTTCTTTGAGCCATTGCCATAACAATAACTCTGATGCAACTAGAAGGCAATCAGGCGCGGCATGGGCAGAGTGCGAATTATTCGATCGACCAGACTCTTGCTGCGTTACCGCTGAGAATGTCCGCGCTGTGAGCCTGTCCGGTCTCACTGGCCTGGAACTCCGTAAGGGCTCGTTCCTGGCTGACTACGGGAAAGTCGCTTGCGAAGAGGATGCGATCAGATCCCGCTGCAGCGACTGCTGCGTCGAACACCTGCGGCTCATACAGGAACGGGAACGCCGCTGAGTCGAAATAGACGTTCTTCAGCGCGTCTCGAACCTCTGGCATCAATGAATAGAACGGCAGACCGCCACCAAAGTGCGCCAG
>JANQIZ010000367.1 GCA_028281895.1 Dehalococcoidia bacterium | reverse complement strand
ATTACTGCGGAGAGTCCGAGGATTAGCAGGATGTTGAGAGTGTTACTGCCGATCAGGTTGCCGAGCGCAATATCTCCGTCGCCCTTGAAAGCGGCGCCGACACTTACCGCCATCTCGGGGGAGCTTGTAGCAAGTGCCACGACTGTCAGGCCGATTATGAGTGGAGGGATCCCGGATTCCGCTGCGATTCTCGATGCACCTCTCAGTAGCAGCTCCGCTCCGATGATGAGCAGAGGGATGCCTATGATGAAGAGAGTGATCGTCAAAGTTGCAATCCGCGTTTTTGCCGTTTAGGGTGCCCGGGCGTTCAGGGCTTGTTGAAAAGCTGTTGATGCAATCGTGGACGACCAAATGGGCAGCGGCAACCGCTTCTTGCTCGATTAGGAGATTCATTCACCTGGAGCTGAGGTGACGATCATCGTGACGGAACGCCAGTCACCTCAGATCATCACACGACCAAGCCCATCGAGCGACAAAACACAGAATAGTTGACGTTGGTGGTGATGCGACTGCGTCTGTGTGTGAGTCTCATACTTGCCGCTTGCCCGAAAACAAGAACGCCGCCCCTGGAGAAGAGACGGCGGTTCTATCTACCGTGAATTCTGGTGGAGCTGGGGGGATTCGAACCCCCTACCTCTTCGATGCGAACGAAGCGCTCTCCCAAATGAGCTACAGCCCCGGATCCAGTCGTTGCCCGCTGGAAGCGGGTGGTTTGGCCCAGGTTGAGCGCCCAGAGATCGGGCGCAGGACCACAGTTCCAGATTAGCAACGACGCATCGTCCGTGTAAACGGCGATAAGCGATCGCTGTTCCATTCACTTCACCCCTGTTGTTCTTCAGGCGTATCATCCGCCCTCGAACGAACACGCGACAGACCCGTCTGGCGGTCTGTTGACTGGGTCAAGGAGAACAGGTTCAGTGCTCGAGCATTTCAAGGTACCGGCCGATATCGCAGTGAAAGTGCCGGTTGACCGGCTCAGGGCCGCCACCGAGGCGGTTTTCCAGAAGTGTGGAGTGCCGCAGAAAGAGGCTGAGCTGGCAACCGATGTCCTGATGTTTGCCGACCAGCATGGCATCGATACCCACGGCGTATCGAACATGCTTCGGTCCTATGTCAGCCAGTACAACACGGGTGCGCTGAATCCTGATCCCACCATGTCGATCGTGAAAGAGACCGCCAGCACGGCGCTCGTGGATGGCGGCGGTGGGCTGGGCTTGATGACCGCGCCAAAGGCGATGGAGATAGCGATCGAGAAAGCTCGGGAGTCGGGAACCGGTGTGGTGAGCATCCGAAACTCCGGGCATCTCGGCGCGGCTGGCTACCATGCTCTGATGGCTGCCGATCAGGACATGATCGGCTGGTGCATGACCGCGGGCGGCAATTCGATGATGCCAACCTTCGGCGCCGAGCCAAAGCTTGGAACCAACCCCATCGCATTTGCTGCTCCTGCCGATGAGGAGCCGCCCTTCATGTTCGATGCTGCGATGACCTCTATCGCAGGCAACAAGATCGGACTGGCGAGCCGTCTTGGGAGGCCGCTTGGTCCTGGCTGGGTGGCCAATGAGGATGGCTCACCGAACATGGACGGCGGCGCTGCGAGCAATTTTGCTGCCAACTCCCTGCGCACGCAGCTCCCACTTGGGTCTACTCGCGAGCTGGGGTCGCACAAGGGCTACAGCCTTGGCGTGATGGTTGAGATTCTCTGTGGCCAGCTTTCCTTCGCTCCGGGATTCGCCGACCAGACGCTGCGCCGCAGAGCCCACTTTGTCGCTGCCTACAGTATCGATGCGTTCGGGGATGTCGATGAGTTCAAGCGCAACATGGATGGCATGTTGAAGGGACTGCGCGACACGAAGCCGATTCCCGGTCACGATCAGGTCTACTACGCAGGGTTGCCGGAGCATTTCGAGGGCATCAAACGTGGCAAAGAGGGCGTGCCGCTTCATCCCGAGGTCATCGACTGGTTCCGCAGCATCTCCGCTGAGTTCGAAATCCCGTTCGACCTCACTTAGCGAGTTTTCTCAGGGCGATCCAGGCTAATCGGGAGCCCGTCTCCAGAACGGGTCGCGCTTGCGCACGTTCTCCAGGATCGCGTCGTCAAAGGGCGGGAGCGTGAATCCCTGTGGCTGAAGCGGTCCTGTGCGCCACCCAATTCGCCTGTGGACCTCGGGCCTGCTGTAGTAGGCGAGATATACGACTTCGAGAACGTTAGCGAAGTCGCCGGAGATCGAGTTTTCGATCTCACTGATCGCTTCATCCTGCTGATCGCTGTCCAGAGCGAGGAATCCGCCGGAGACCTCAACAGACATGTCCAGAGTGAGAGCATCGAGGAACCTGACCATTGACTGGCGATAGCGATCATGCGTTTCGGCCATGCGCTCGATCTCTTCCAGCAAACCCATCGAGCCGGCGCCAGGCAGGTCATCGACCGGCGGTATCAGCCGATCCATGACAGCCCGCATGTTGCGCTTGTCTGAGTTGGTAAGTGTTCCTTCTTTGGTCGGCATCTTCGCACCCTTGTCATCGTGAGCCCGAGACGAACTCGCAGCCGGTCCTTCGTCGCGTTGTGACGGCTCAGTTCTTCAGGTCGGTTCTCTCTCTTGCTATGTAGTCGGCCGTCCAGAGAGCGATGGCCTGAATCGTTGGCGTTGGATTCACCGCAGCGCTCGTAACGAACACGCTTCCATCGATCACAAACAGGTTGTCGACATCGTGCGACTGGCAGTGCCTGTCTACGACTGATCTCTCTGGATCATCACCCATTCGAGCGGTGCCCATGAGGTGCCAGCCACCTCCACGGAGCAGCGGGTTCGCCACTGTACGGTGTGCGCCAGCCGCCTCCAGCGCCTTTTCTGCGTTGCGAATGCCGTGGTCCAGCAGCTTCCGGGTGTTGCGGGAGACCTTGTAAATGACCTTCGGCGCTGGGATGCCGTTCGAGTCGACCAGTTTCGGATCGAGCTCAACCCTGTTGCTCTCTTCAGGCAGATCTTCCGAGATGATCGCCAGCAACGCCGACTTGCCGAAGCGCTCAGCGAACTCTTCGTGATGGCCCTCTCCCCACCTGACCGGCTCAATCGTGAGACCTGTCGCCGTCTTCGCGGGGCCGCTGCTTCGGTTCATCTGGTACGAGTAGCCGCGCACGAAGTCGCGGCGCTTCCGTGTCTCGTAGAACTCCTGCGACATGAGCACATTGCCGAGCGCGCCCTGGTACGTATTCGGCTCTTCATCGTCAAAGAAACCGGTGACCATCGCATACGGGTGGAACATCAGGTTCTTGCCTACGAGGCCTGACGAATTGGCGATGCCGTCCGGGTGGTGCTTCGACTTGGAGAGCAGCATCAATCTTGGAGTGCCGACTCCATTGGCCGCGATGATCACCGCACGCGCCGTCTGGTGATGCTCGATGCCATCGGAGTCGTAGTACATCGCGCCTGTCGCGCGGCCGTCCTGGTCTACGGTGATCTCGTAGACCCGCGCTCCCGTGCGAATCTCGACTCCGTTCTTCACTGCCTCAGGCAGATAGGTGACGTCTGTTGAGCCCTTGGCTTTCTGGTAGCAGCCCAGGCCGTTCGGTCCGCAGTTGTTGCAGGCATTGCGCCCGCGGTACGGCTCCGAGTTGATGTAGGAGTCTGAAGGCCACCAGTGCCAGCCCAGCTTGTCGAAGCCGCGGGCTATGCGCTCGCCGTCGGGGCCCAGTGGAAGCGGAGGCATGGGTCGTTGAGAGCGAGGCGGGTTTGCCGGGTCTCCGGAGATCCCTGAGCAGCCCATCCACTCATCGTTCAGATCGAAGTAGTTCTCGAGATCCCAGTAGGAGATCGGCCAGTCATCGGCCACCCCATCAAGCGAACGAACCCGGAAATCGGACGGATGAAAGCGGGGTGTATGCGCGGTCCAGTGGACCGTGCTGCCGCCAACAGCGTTGAACATGAGCGGTGAGATGTCCGATCCGGAATCGTTCACCGGATAGTCTTCCGGCAGCCCGCGGATGTTCGGGTCGAACGCGAAGTTCGTCGCGCCCTGGAACTCCCAGTTGGCGTGCGCGGTGGGGTACTGATCGGTCTGCTGCCAATCCCCCTGTTCGAGGCAGAGAACCTTGAACCCGGCTTCAGACAGCCGCCAGGCAGCCGCTGCGCCAGAGGCGCCGGTCCCGATGATCAGGATGTCGACCGAACTGCCTGGCAAGTCTGCGCCTCCTGGTGTGGAGAGGTTCTGGCGATGAGCCGCGGGATACGCTGGCGGCGATAACATACCACCGTCATCCAGGATTCACCCAGCCTCGGCGAAAGCCCGGTGAGATGTTTAGGAGCGCCCATGACGGAAGTTAGGGTCCGGAGCCTGGAGAATCTCCAGGTGCATGTTGAGTTCGACGATCACACGATGCTGGCAGACGAGCCGCCTGGCATCGGTGATGGCGAAGGGCCTTCGCCTTACGAGCTGCTGCTCTCTGCGCTCGGAAGCTGCACCGCCATGACTCTCTTGCTGTACGCGAGGCGGAAAGAGTGGGCGCTCAAGAACGTTGAGGTGGATATGAAGCATGACCGCGTGTACGTTGACGATTCGGAAAACGCGGAAGGGCGAGGCGGACAGCTTGATCGCTTCGCGCTGGATATCAGGCTTCTGGGCGATATTGACGAGGAGCAGCGAGAGCGGCTGGCCTACATAGCGACTCGATGTCCCGTCCGCAAAACGCTGGCCGGTGAGCCGCGCTTTGAGGAGACGGTGACCGTCTTCAGCGCTTAGATGCTCCTGCCTCAGAATGCTCATACGCGGCGCGCATAGCCGCCTCCCACTTGCACGGAAGAGAAAATGCTAAACGGCGTCCTGACTGCATACGGGATCATCCTTGCTTCGATCCCCATCCCGATAGTTCACTTCATCACCTTCCCCATAGGCCCGTTCGTCGCGGGATTCGTCGGCGGCGGAATCGCTAAAGCGGACGAAGGCCGGATCGTAACGTTCGGGCTGATGGTCGGCGGGCTGGCGCTGATACCTACAGCGATCCTGCTGGTGCTTGCGCTGGCTGTTGATGTCGACTTCGGGCTGCCTACGGGACTGGTGGTCTTCGCTGCGATCGCGCTTGTGCCTTACACGTGGTTTGGTGTGACAGTGGGCGCGCTGATCAGTTTCTTGCTGCGTGACCGCGAGAGAAAGAATGAAGCTTCGGACGCGAAGCTAGACGACTGAGGCAGTCGACTCCGCTGATGCGACCTTCTTGCGAATTCGCTTGTCGCGTGCTCTCGCCGCTTCGGGTGTTGGCACGACGATCAGCGGTCCACGGCACTGCCGCAGGAAGTTGTCGCTCTTGCTGGACTTGAACAGCCTGGCGATTCCCGATCGCATGTGAGATCCGGACACGACCCATGACCCGCGGTCCTGCAACTGCCGCCTTGCGATGCCGATAGCGCCGCCCGAGACTCCCTCGATCTCAGTGTCGCAGGTAGTGGCGGTGAGATCATCTGCCAGGTCTTGAGCTGTCATATCGCCCTGTGGAGCGACAGTGATTTGCTTCGGGTCTGTGAAGTCCCTGGACTTGCCGTCACTCGCCAGGAATACAAGGCGGGAGCCCATGAGGGCTGAGAGAGCCGATGCCATTGGCAGTGCTGACTGGAACGTCTCGACATCGGTCAGCGGGATGAAGATCGTCTCAGGGATCGGAGGCGCTTCGCCATTGAGCCGAGTGTGGTTCCTGTTTATCAGGAACAGTGGTGAGGCCATGTGCTTCCACAGGTCGCCGCTCACATTGGTCTGGATTCCGGAGACGACTCGCGGCTTAGTCCTGGCGGCGACCATTGTCAGGCCGAAGTCGCCGGTCGCAGCTCGATAGGCGATCAGGTGCGAAGCACTGCCTGTGGCCACGTTCCAGCGAGCGCTGATCCCATGAGGCTTGAGCCTGGCCTTGACCTCTTTCAGATACGAGGTGGCAAGATGTGAGCCGCGATCGTGCTGTGCGTCCGGGTAGGGGATGTGTCCCGCTCGTCCCACTCGAACCGGGTGCATAGGCTGCAGACAGTGGAAGAGATTGAACTCGCTGCCCAGCCGCTTCGAGATGATTGCAGCGAACGGCAGCGTCTGCTCAGACTCGTCTGAGCCATCGAGGGGCAGAAGAAGACGATCCAGCCTCAGGTCGCGTGCGCGATCCAGGATGCTCTGAGGAAGCTTCGCTTCTTGAGCCGCAGTGTTAGTGCGTGTGGGAGTTGCGGTCACGAGAGTGAGTGGGTTGGAGGAGATGTTCAGACCGCACTGATCTTAAATGTGAAGTAGATCGGTGCGAATTCCGGGTAGTCACGCCAATCTAGTTGGCGATTCCGCACATTGGAGAGTGCTGGCGATGCGCATGGCGCACCATCTGAGCATAGCCTTCCAGGTTCCTGTATTCGACGGTCCTGCGGGGTCTGATCGGGTGATCGTGGTTTGCAGTTATCAAGGGGCCGCAAGCACGGATTTTATAGCTTCTGTCAATTCCTGCGCGCCTGCGAAGTTCTCGAAACGTGCCGAGACGACGCCTTTATGGTCAACTACGAACGTCCATTCCTGTGAAACCAGACCCCACTCGTCCAGCAGTTTCGTCTCGACCGCTCGTGACAGGTCGCCCTGGATTTCTTGAGGGTTGTCGTACAGATCTACGTGTATGAAGTCGGCGCGATCACCGTAGGTCTCTCGCAGTTCGCTCACGACTTCCACCTGTGGACCGCAGACGGCGTTTGTGCAGAACGCGGGACTGGCGAAGACAACTACGAAAGGGCGGCCGTTTGAGACCGCATCGGCGATTGTCGTCTGATAGAGGCCCTCATCGTGGAGTGAGCCTGTTGTCAGTTCCGCAATGCTGTCCACATCTGCAATGGTCCTGTTCTGGCTAGGCGGCACGGAATCGCCAACTGCGACGGACTGAGGCTTCTCGCTCACGGCGAATCTGACCTCCGCCAGCGCGGTCGATCCGTCTGGCCTTGGAACAGCCGTTTCAACCGACCAGTCGCCAGTAGCATCGAAATCCAACTCGGCGACGTGGATGCCGCGAGTTCCAAGAGGGAATAGCGAGAACCTCGCCTGCGTTGCCTGCGCCGGGCCTGTGCGGTCGCTGTCGAATCCGTCCGGGTATCGGTAGCTCTTGAACTCGACCACCGGAAACTTGATCAGCCCGGTGGAGTCGCTGATGACCATGGCGAACCGTTGAGGGCCCAGTCCAAGGTCTGGCGTGGCAAGTACGAGATCGAGCTCGTCGCTAACTACCGACCACTCGAACTCGCTCGTTTCGGCACCGATCTGCGACGCAGGAGCGTCGTCTGGACCGGTGTCTGGCGTTGGCGACGATTGGGCGGCTGATCCGCAGGCCACGGCCAGCGCCATAGACGCGATAACGCCTGAAGGCAGCAGGTACCTGGCGATTAGTCCCCCGATGGCCCTCGGAGTTGCCATTTAGAAACCGCCGTCGTAGATGCCGAACGTGTATGCGAATACGGCGAATGAATCGGAAGTGGAGCTGAGCTTGAAGAGCCGCGAGCGGAACTCGGGCTGCTCGACGACGCGGTACATGCGTGCTTCATCCACAGTGAAATACGAGTTGCCTTCCGAGTCGAACTCGATGTCGTCTCCAGCTTCTTCAGGAGTCAAAGGCTCATCATCGAGCGTCACGTAGACCCGGAACTCCCCTGGCTTTTGAGGCTCAACGACGACGTTGGCGCTTCGGGCTTCGAGGATCAGTGCGATGTAGTCGGTTGGCTTTTCAGTTTCACGCGCATGGACTATCGCCTCGGCCCTGTTAGTCCACTCTCCGTGGAGGAAGAACTGCTGCGGCCGATAATCGCCATCGTCTACGTACAGGCGCGTCACATCTGGCTGGATGTAGTACTCGTCATCACCGGCGTAGAGGCCCTGCGGGTGATAACTGCGCTCATACCCGCCGTAGATCTCCCGCGTGACAGTCGTTGCCGACTGGTCTCTCTCTGAATTCTCGATGGTGCCGATCGGAATTCCCGAGATGTCCCAGCCTGCTCGCTCCAGGGCAGCGCGTATCTCCTCTTCAGTCTCGACGTATGCGCCCTCGCCGAAGTGAGTGTAAGTGAGGCCTTCGCTGGGCGACATGAGGTACTTGGCAGGCCAGAACCTGTTGCCAAAGCTCCTCCACGTTGCCATTGCGTTGTCCAGCGCCACCGGCCATGTCACGCCTTCGTCATCTACGGCATCCCTCACATTGTCCAGGTCCTTTTCGAACTCGAACTCGGGCGAGTGCACGCCAAGTATCACGAGGCCGCGATCTGCGTACTTCTCCTGCCAGTCCTGCAGAAACGGCAGAGTCCTGAGGCAGTTGACGCAGGTGTAGGTCCAGAAATCGACGAGGACAACCTTGCCTTCGTCAAGCAAGTCCTGGATCGATACAGGATCGGAGTTGACCCAGTGGGCGATCCCTTCTACATCGAGCGCTGGTCCCGGACGGTTGAACTGTCCACCGGATGGCGCGCTGCCTGCGTTGCCATTCTCCGAGACGGACGACTGGGGCGTTCCGGCACTGACCATCTGATCTGCGCCGCACGCGATAGCAGCTACCAGCGCCAGAGTGGTTGATAGGAACGCCAAGCGTCGCCTGTATCTGAGTCGCTGGGTTGACATCGATGGCTCTGGTCTCTGGAACTCGGACTGGATACTGTGACCTGCGTTTCAGGGTAGTCGCTAGACACCTGCGAGCGATTCAGCGTTATGCAGCAGATTAAGACCGTGACAATACGAACCCGGCTGCGCGCCAGGCTCCGAACCGTTCCTGACGCAATCCAGTACTACGGGACTGTAGCGGGAACGGTCCTCGGAAATCTGCAGAGAATGTGAACAATCTCGCCTGAGACCGCTTCACAGCCCTGCGACTCAGGCATTCTCGCCTAGAGTGATCGGGCAGCTGAGGTCATCGGCCCATAGACGCCACGAAGCATCGAAGTTGCGAACCGACTCGAAGCCCAGCAGCTTGAGAACCCAGTATCCGTGCGCCGCACGGATGCCACCCTGTCAATACGTGATTACGTTCTTATCGGGAGTCACTCCGACATCGGCGAGCATCTGTCGGAGTTCGGCAGCGGTCTTGATAACCGGCACATCGCCATCTGTGTGGAAGTTGGTCCACTCAAGATGCACCGATCCGGGGATGTATCCTCCGCGC
>JANQIZ010000359.1 GCA_028281895.1 Dehalococcoidia bacterium | reverse complement strand
GGCAGGACACAAGGCGAGGGAAGAGCTGATCGTGTCCCGGAATCCAGTGCAGCGCGGCGTTCGTGAAGATGAGTTCTGCCGGCTGCCGCGGCTCCCATTCGCCTATGTCGCCAACTTCCCACTCGATGTTTGGTGCTCTCTCGGCCGCCTTCCGCAGCATCTCCTCTGATGTGTCAACGCCGATGATCCGGGCATCTGGCCACCTGCGAGCAAGCAGTTCGGTGACATTGCCAGCGCCTGCACCGAGGTCGTAGACGACGGACGGGGAATCCATATCGACCCTGCCCAGCAGATCGATAGCCGGGCGCAGACGGTGATCAGCGAACTTCAGATACTGGCCTGGATCCCAGGGCATAGCGTTCCTTTCTGAAGGAGGCGTTCAAGAGCTTTAGATTGTGTCAAACGAACTGGAAGGCTCTCGGAGAACTGCAGGCCAATCCGCAAGGGGGTTTCGACGGCTGACGTGAAGCTATTCGCTTACGTCGCAGCCTGCCAGGATCGCGGCTGAATCACACCTGGGACATCGATCACAGGGCCTTGCCTGCGCGGAAGCCTGCGAATGCGATAGCGATGCCGACAGCGTTGGTGAGCAGGATGTTCATGGCTAAGAACTGCCAGTTCGACGCACGGGCAAGCTGTACGTTGTCGAAAGCGAAAGTCGAGAACGTGGTGAACGCCCCGAGGAATCCCGCGAAGACGAAGGCTCGCATGTCCTCGCTCACCCAGTCGCGCTCCTCGCTGTATGCCCAGATCAGGCCAAACAGGAATGAACCTGCCATGTTGGCCGCGAACACACCCCACGGAAACTCCGTGTCCGCCCGGCGCTGCACATAGGTCGCAACTCCGTAGCGGGCGAGGGAGCCGAGTGCGCCTGCGAAGGCTATCCAGATGAATTTATCCAAGGCTGTCCGAGCGGCGCGCTGAATTGATGGGATGGTTGATTTCAGGCGAGTTTCTCGTTTCCCCACCACACCGGACCAACTCTGGTTGTGTAGTCTGATTGCCCACGCTCGACAGCGTCTTCACAGATGACCGACACAGAAGAGTCCGCCACCACAACGCATAAAGCTGATTCGCAGGGCGGGCCTGGCCCGGCTTCAAGCGGCGCGCCACCTCGCTCACTGGTCGAGATTCCGTATCGGCAGAAGATCCTCCTGGTATCCGGGCTGTCCGCAGCGCTGATCGTCACATCGTCGAGCCAGACCGTAGTTGCGACTGCGGCGCAGAACATCGTTGCGGACATCGGCGGCTTCGAGCTATTCACATGGATGTTCGCCGGCTTCTCTCTGGCATCAGCCGTAGCCGTTCCGGTCATAGGCAAGCTGGCAGACATTCACGGCACCCGGCCAATCATCTCCCTGTCGCTCGTCCTGTTCATCGTGTCGTCGACTGCAGCAGGCTTCGTCACGTCGATGGAGCAGATGGTCGTGCTCAGGACGGTGCAGGGCTTGAGCTTCGCAGGTGTGCTTGGAAGCGTGTGGATCACGACGGCCAGCATGTGGCGGCCTGAGCAGAGGGCCAAGTGGCTGGGAGCGATATCCGGCGCTTTCACTCTTGCCGGGGTCACAGGGCCGATCCTTGGCGGAGTGGTCTCAGATGAGATCGGCTGGCGGTGGCTGTTCTGGTTCAACCTGCCTGCTGGACTGGCCGCTCTGTGGTTTCTCCGCCGGTTATACCCGAGGCTGGACAGGAAGCGGAGGATCACCCACTTCGATGTCGCAGGCTCACTGGCATTCACGGTCTTCGCGACATGCGCGCTGCTGGGTGTTTCGCTCGGTGGCGACACCTATGATTGGGATTCTCCGGCGATCCTGGGCCTTTTCGGCTTCGCGGCTCTAAGCCTGGTCCTGTTCATACGAGCCGAGTTCAGAGCCGAAGACCCTGTCACACCGCCTGATCTGTTCCGCCACCGCGTGTTCGCCGGGGCGATGGCTGGATCGCTCACAGTGACCATCAGCTTCGTTGTCACAACGGTCTTCCTGCCGCTCCTCGTGATCGGAGCAAAGGGCGAATCGGCGACAGTCGCCGCTTACCCGCTCATGTCGCAGGCTATAGGCGTGGCAGTTGGAGTGAATCTCTCCGGCCAGGTCCTGTCTCGCTGGGGCTACGGCAGAGAGATCGCCGCAGTCGGAGCGGCCATGTCGGCCATTCTGCTGTGGGTTATGGCCGATGCCGGCTCGGACATCTCATTGCCAACGCTCTCTACTCTCACCTTCCTGCTCGGACTCGGAATCACCTTCCCGTTCACTGCCTTCACCGTGCCTGTGCAGAACGCCATGCCGGAAAACGTGCTCGGAGTCGTGACTACCAGCCTCCAGTTCGCTCGTGTATTCGGCATGGCGGCAGGCAGCGCGATCCTCGGCGCGGTGATGCTGGCCAGCATCGGCATCGCAGACGTGGATGATCCTGGCCCGCAAGACCGGATCAGAGACCCGGAAGTGGTCGTCGCGGAAGACAGGCTGAGCGATGTGCGGGACGATTACCTGGCCGACCCTGAGCTTGGCGAACCTGCGTTCGAGACCGCGCTGACAGAGTCGCGGCAGAACATCTCCGATGCTCTATCGCTCGTGTTCCGCGTAGCTGCACTCGGGAGCGCGGCAGGCATAGTCCTCGCCGTATACGCGCTAAGCGGACTGCAGCGCAAAGAGGATGAAGAGACGGCAGAAGAGCCAGCCGGCTGACGAGGCTCGCTAGTCGACGTCGATCCTTGGCGGCGGGTTGAGAACCGGGTGCATCGCCAGCAGCGTGGCCGGGCTGTCGGAGGCGTTGTAGATGCCGTGGCGAATCGTCGGCTCGCAGGCGAAGATGTCGCCGGCTGGCAGCGGCACATTGTCATCGTCGGCGTAGACGGCAACCAGCTCTCCCCTGAGACAGAACATCGCCTCCTCGTGCGCAGGGTGATAGTGGTTCGGAGCTACAGAACCGGGGGCAAAGGTCAGCTCGCTGAAGTAGGTCGATTCCGATCCGAGGAAGTCGCCGACCATGTCGTAGCGTGTCACGCCCGGCGCGAACTCGAATGATTCCACCTTGCCTCTGAAGAAGACGCCGCTCTCCGGCGCGCTGTCCTTGAAGTCGACCTCTGGAATCTCTTCACGCTCAGGCGCAGGGTTCGGGTACATCGTGATCAGGCGAGCAGGCTCAGACCCGACGTTCTGGAGTCCGTGACCGATACCTCGATTCGCCAGCACGCAGTCCCCTGCCGAGGCCTGGAACTTGTGATCTCCGAGGCGGAATTCGATCTCTCCTTCGATGACGAATATCGATTCTTCGGTGTTGGGGTGAACGTGATACGCAGAGCGTGCGCCAGGCTCCACGCTGAGTTCGCCAACTGTGAGGAACTCCGAGCCGCTCGCTGCGCCAACCATTGCTTTGGCCTGTGCGCCTGAGAATGGCTCGCTTGTGTCCTGTTCACTCTTTCTGATGACCGGCATTCGATGATCGCTTTCTAACTCGGTGACGTGGGAGGAAACCGTGCGATTCTACGGGATAACCATCACCCGGATCGCCCCGGACTTAGCTTTGTCGTCTGCCGCTTCAAAAGCAGCAGAGATCT
>JANQIZ010000321.1 GCA_028281895.1 Dehalococcoidia bacterium | reverse complement strand
GCGATCGAGCGTGCGATCGCGAGGCCGAGACCTGTGCCTGGCTCAGATCGGGTGACAAGGTTGTCCGCACGGAAGAACGGCTTGAACAGCAGTGCCATGTCCTGAGGAGAGATGCCGATTCCCTCATCGATGACAGACACACTGATTGAGTCGTCGGACCGTTGGATCGATATGGTGATTTCGGTGTCCTCTGGCGAGTATTTCGAGGCATTGCTCAGCAGGTTCGATATGACCTGCGTGACGCGCAGCGAGTCGGCGACGATCGGCAGCGTCTCTTCGTTCGTTTGAAACACTATCCGCTGCGATTTAGCTGCTGCGACGGGCGCGAACGCTTCGATGGCATCGTTGATGGACTGCAGAAGATCGAATGGCGCGCGTGCCAGGTCGATCGCGCCTCCTTCCATCCTCGACACGTCAACGAGATCTGAGATCAATCGGCTCAGTTGCTCACCGTTACGCTGAATGACCTCAAGATACTTCCGCTCTTTTTCAGTGATTCCCGTGGCGGTCTTCTTCTTGAGTAGAGAAGCAAACGCAAGGATGCTGGTTAGCGGCGTCTTCAATTCGTGAGAGACGGTCGACAGGAACTCGCTCTTCGCCTGGTTGACGCGTACCAGTTCCCTGTTGCGTGACTCCGCTTCCTGCCGCCTCTCGCGCTCGTCTGCGAGGCGCATTGTCTCGAGATAGAGATCACTTGCCGCCACAGCGCCGGCGATCTGGACCGCTATCGCCCGGATAATCGTGCGATCTTCATCTCTGTATGCGCCGGGTCGCGTAGATTTGATGCTCACGCTTCCGATCGTCTTGTCGCCGTAGACGAGTGGAGAGAACATCGCCGACAACAGACCCTGTTCAAACCCTTCGGAAAGGCCGTTTTCCTTGCTCGATCCAGCGTACTTGTCAGGCTGGATGATCACGGTCTTACGATCCACGAAAACCGCCTCAGTTGGCAGCCCTTCGATCTCTTTCACCCTGTTCTGATCCCAGTTCGGGATCTCCTGGCCATAGATGTATCGGTCGGTGACGATCTCGACGCAATCGTCGACCGTAGTCACAACAATCCTGTCTGCCGGCAATAGCTCTTTGATCTGCAGAGCGACGCGTTCGAAGACATCACCAAAATCCAGGGTTGAGCCGATCAATCTGCCGATCTCTGCGAGCACGCTTCGCTCTCTGGCCTGCTGCCTGGTGCGAATCATCAGGTCTGACCTGTTCAGCGCTGAGGCTGCAGAAGCCGAGATCTGAGCGAACAGGTCTCTCGCGCGCCCTGTGTAAGCGTCGGGCTCTGAACTGTAGGCGTGTATCGAGCCGATAACCTGGCTTTCGGCTACTAGTGGTGCGACCATTAGCGTCCTGAGACCCGCGCCGTATGCCACCTTAGTGAACGGGTAGGCGGCAAACACCGAATCCGCTCGGTCCTCGTCTCCAACGTCCAGGACGATCGTCTCTCCGTGCTCAACAACGGCCTCAGTCGTGGTTCCCGCAAGCTCAACTACGTATCCTGCGCCGTATTCGTCCAGACCCGCGCCATTGGCGTACCTCAGCGTGTACGTAGTGCCATCTGGATTGAGCGTGTTTATGACGAAGCGCTCAACAGGCATCAACCTGGCGATGAGCGCTTCAAGCCTCCCGCAAGCGTCGGAGAAGTCGTTGACTGATCCGAACAGTTGGCCGATCTCAGCGAGCACCTGGCGCTCCTGGGATTCCATGCTTACCTGGTTGATGAGGTCTGATTTCTGGATGGCCGATGCGGCGAACGTGGCGATCTGGGAGATGAGCTCTTCGTGCCGTGGCCCAAATGCGAACTGCTCACAGCTGAGCATGTAGAGAGACCCAACCGGCCGGCCCTCGGAAACCATCGGCGCGGTCAGGAAGGATCGGAACCCCTCGCTTAAGGATGGCCTGAGCGATGGGAACTGCCTGCCAATTTCATCAGCTGTGTCCTCGTCGCTGATGTTCAGAACATTCGCTCTGCCGTACTCGATGATCGATTCAGTAAATGTGCCAGCCAGTGACTGGACATAGCCGACTGGCCGATCCGCAATAGAGCCTCCGCGAACATGGCGGATCGTGTGACACAGACCACCGGGATCGACCGTGTTTATCACTATTCGATCGGCAGGTATTAGCTCCGACATCAACTCTCCGAACTTTTCGAAGACGGAGTCGACATCCAGCGATGAGTTGATGACCTGGCCAAGCTCAAGCAGAGATTTGCGCTCCCTTGCCTTGGTGTCCAGATCCTCGATGTGCTGGGCGTTTTCTATCTCCGGCGCCAGTTGAGTCGCAAACGCCTGCACGATCTCAAGATCGGATGCAGTGAACCGGTTGGCTGTTTTCGAGCGGAGCTGGACGGTCCCGAGTAGTCGCCCCTGAGAAAGCAGCGGCACAGCGATCAGGCCAGGAAACGCTTCGATGCTGTCCTGGAGGGCGTGAAGATTCTCGACAACATCATCTGAGCCACAGTCAGAGATAAGCAAAGGCTCACCTGACTCAATGACTAACGCCGTCGCTGTGCCTGACGCATCGTTCGTTTCGCCGACAGCCCATCCTGAGAGATCATCGCCATGAGCGAAGATGGTGGTAACGGTGCCCGCTTCTGGCTCAACGAGACGGAAGACCAGCCTGTCATAGTGGACGAAGGTGCTGAGAGTCTCAGCGAACGCTTCGTAGATCTGGTCGATGTTCTCGTTCGTTGCCGCGATTCGGCTGAGATTGGCAAGGGACGCCCAGAGCGTTCCTTTTTCATCGCCGGGTACGTATGAATACGAGTTCTGCAACGTGCTTGAGATTCGAGAGAGCCGGGGTTGGCGAATCACTGTGCTGACGCCGAGCTGCCTGAACGCAACGAGACTGCGTAACAGTTGAACCCTGGCATCGGTAATACGTTTATAGATAGAGCGGTATGCGCAAGGGACCGTGCCTGCCACTAACTTCACGGGTTGATTGCCCACTATCCGGCCCAGAAAGTAACCGTTTGGGTCAGAATTCGTAACGCCGTACTGTTGGATGAGGGGTTTGACTTGTTCGAAACCCACTGCCTATACTCAAAAATGAACCGAATCAGCAAAGGCTGTGACCGGGACTAGTACGTCTCAGTACGGATTCGAGAGAGCCGGGGCAAGGTGTGAGCCCGGCATCACGACTGAGATCGAATGGACCCGCAAGCTGCAGGGCGAAATCTCTTGGTGAGATGTAGCCTGCGCCGGAAAGGGCACCGTTACCAGAGCCCGGGGCCTTCCTCGCCATGTGAGGAGCGCCTGTCAGAGATGTCTGGCTGTTAGTGGCCGGATAATCAGGGTGGCACCGCGTGGAACAACCTCGCCCCTGTACTGGGAGCGGGGTTTTTTGTTGGGATTTTTCAGGCGGACTGACCAGACAGGATGACGAACGCAGACATGTCAGAAGCAAAGAAGAAACGAATTCTCACAGGTGTCAGGCCTACAGGCGCACTGCACCTGGGCCACTATGTAGGCGCGCTGCACAACTGGATCGATCTGCAGGATCAGTACGAGTGCTACTTCCTGCTCGCTGACTACCAGGCGCTTGGCGACCACTTTCACGAGATCGACCTGATACGGGACTCGGTCTTGCAGGTGACCCTCGACTGGCTTTCGGTCGGCCTGGATCCTGAGAAGTCGTCTTTTGTAGTCCAGAGCTATGTGCCGGAGCATGCGGAGCTGACAATGCTGCTCAGCTTCATCAC
Source organism: Dehalococcoidia bacterium (assembly GCA_028281895.1). Classification (GTDB taxonomy): domain Bacteria; phylum Chloroflexota; class Dehalococcoidia; order Lucifugimonadales; family Lucifugimonadaceae; genus JAJCYX01. The sequence continues at coordinate 13,415 of JANQIZ010000321.1, read as the reverse complement.
TCCGCTCGGCATGCTGGAGCGCAACCCGACTCTCAAGACCGAGATCAATGACCTGCCTGTCGAACGCCGGACCGTTGGCTTCTTCAACTACCCGATGAGCCAGGTGGCCGACATTCTGCTGCCTCGCGCTCACCTGGTGCCGGTTGGCGAAGACCAGGCGCCGCATATCGAGATGACGCGCGAGATCGCCCGCAGGTTCAACCGGATGTTCGGAGAGGTGTTCCCTGAGCCAGACACGCTGATCGGCCGAGTGCCCCGGCTTTCAGGAACGGACGGCCAGGGCAAGATGAGCAAATCCAAGGGCAATGTGATCTTGCTCTCGGATGATGAAGCGACAGTGAACAAGAAGGTTCGCGGCATGTTCACGGACCCGAACAGGGTCAGGGCCGATATTCCAGGCCGCGTCGAGGGCAATCCGGTCTTCGAGTACCACGATGCTTTCAACCCGGACACTGCGCAGATCGACGACTTCAAGGATCGGTATCGCAAAGGGACAGTAGGCGATGTCGAAGTGAAGGTGGCGCTGGCTGAGGCATTGAACAAGCACCTTGAGCCGATTCGTGAGCGGCGGGCTCACTACGAGCAGCATATGGACCAGGTTGAGGAAGCGATCATGTCCGGGGTCCGCAGGGGACGCGAGATCGCTGCAGAGACGATGGAGATGGTGCGGGACGCTATGAAGATCAGCTCATACACGTCGAGCTGGAAGTAACGTCGAAGATATAAGTTCAGATCAGGATGAGCAGACCGGTGAGAATCGAACTGAAAAACAGGCCTCTTGACCAGCGTTGGCGAAGCGGAATCGCCTGGCGCTGGCGTATCTGCGCGAATTCCTGAACTTCACACTGGACAACTCCAAGAGGCCTGAAATGACCGAGTACAACCCGACATTCGAAGATTTCGAAAAGCTCACAACCGAATACAACCTGATTCCCGTCTACCGAGAGATCACCGCCGATCTCGAAACACCCGTCTCCGCATACCTCAAAGTTGCGAGAGAGCCATACTCGTTCCTGTTCGAATCGGTCGAAGGCGGCGAGAACCTTGCCAGGTTCAGCTTTCTGGGCACCGAGCCGCGCAAGATCATCCGCACAGGACCCGGCGAGCCTGACGGCGCTGTCGATCCGCTGGACCTGCTCCGAGACCGAATGAGCGGGATCAAGCACGCCACTCTGCCCGGCCTGCCAAAGTTCCACGGCGGCGCGGTCGGCTACGTCGCTTACGATGCCGTCTCTTACTTCGAGCCTAGAGTGCCTGCTATCTCCGATGAGACGACAGGTCTCGGCGTGCCAGAAGCGATCTTCTTGATGACGGACACTCTGATGATCTTCGATCACGTCCGACACACGATCACTGTGCTCGCCTACGCAGAGCCTGGCGATGATGTGAGAGCCAGCTACGACGACGCTGTGCAGAGGATCGACGAGTTGATCGGTCGTCTTGATCAGCCACTTCCGGAGCGCGCGCATCGCAAGGCCAGCCCGCCGACCGGTGGATTCGCAGCGACTGAAGCGAATCTCGACTACACATCTAGCGGCGCGCAGGGCGGTGCGGCAGCTACGGGGCAGCCATTCATACCGAACATGACCCGAGAGCACTACGACGGCATGATCGAGACATCGCGCCGCTACATCTACGAAGGCGAGATCATCCAGGCCGTTGTATCGCAGCGACTGGCCCGCCGAACGCCCGTTGATCCGTTCGATCTCTACCGATCGCTGCGAGCTGTGAACCCTTCGCCATACATGTTCTTCCTGGACCTCGACGGCTTCCAGATAGTAGGCGCATCGCCTGAACTTCTCGCATCTGTGATCGACGGCGAGGTCGCTGTTCATCCGATCGCAGGAACAAGGCCGCGCGGCAAGACGCCAGAAGAGGATGAAGAGCTGGAGCGCGAGCTACTGGCTGATGAGAAAGAGATCGCCGAGCATGTGATGCTCCTGGATCTTGGCCGCAACGATGTTGGCCGGGTTTCAGAGCCAGGAACAGTGAAGGTCGAACAGCAGCTTGAGGTGGAGCGCTATTCGCACGTGATGCACATCGTGTCGCACGTGACTGGACAGCTTGCAGATGACTACGACACCTTCGATGCGCTGAAGGCAGCGTTCCCTGCCGGAACAGTCTCGGGCGCGCCAAAGGTGCGAGCCATGGAGGTGATCGCCGAGCTTGAGCCTCAGAAGCGCGGTCCGTACTCCGGCGCTGTCGGCTACTTCAGCTACACCGGCAACATGGACACTGCGATAGCGCTGAGGACGATGGTGCTGAAGGACGGCGTGGCCTATCTGCAGGCTGGCGGCGGCATCGTGGCGGATAGCGTGCCGCAGACCGAATACGACGAGACGCTGCACAAGATGGGCGCGCTGATGCGTGCGATAGATCACGCAGAGGAGAGTTACGTTGAGGGCAGTTGAATCCCTGTATCGGCCAGGAGACGCCACCGTCCTGAAAGGACCTGATTCAACGATCGTCACCATAAGCACGATGATGGAATCCTTTGATCCTGTCTCTGTATTCAGGCAAATCTCAGAGGATGGGGAAGGCTTCATCTTCGACGGTTGCTCAGTAGAGCCTGAAGGCGGTCGATTCGTATATGTCGGTGCAAGTGATTGTGAACGACTGGTGACCGGAGATGGCACAGCTGCGGGTTCGATAGATCCAACTACCGCTCTTCGAAGAAGGTTTGAGAGTACAAGCGTGGATCGATCGCGATCGACCAGACATCCACCGTTCTTGACCGGTGCTGTCGGATACTTCGCTTACGAGTCGATCAAGCACTTTGAGCCGAGCGTTGCTGACATTCCGCCAGATCCGTCAGGGTTTCCGGAATCTGCGTTCTTCTTCCCTGGCAAGCACCTGGCCTTTGATCGTGATGAGCGAACGCTGCATGCATACGTGCATATTGAGGGGACGGCTGACGAGAATCGGGTCAGACAGGCCTCCCGGGACGCTGAGGCATTAATAGATCTGGCACGCAAAGCAGTTGATCAGCCAGATTTCCGTATGCCGGTACATCACACAGCTAATTACCAGGAAGGTGGACCGCAAAATTCAGACAATCGCTTCAGCTATCACAACATGGTGAACTGCTCGCGGTCAGAGATCGAGCGTGGCGAACTGATCCAGGTGGTCCTGTCTCAATCGGTATCACAACGAACGACAGCTACGGCAATTGAGCTGTACGAAGAGCTGGCCAAGCGCAACCCTTCGCCTTACATGTTCATGCTGAACTTCGGTGAATTTGCACTGATCGGCGCCTCACCCGAACTAATGGTCCGGTCTCGGGGTCGAGATGTTGCAATGCATCCGATTGCAGGGACACGAGCTAGGGGCGCGACACCGGGACAGGACACAGCTCTTGAAGCGGATCTCCTGACGAACGAGAAAGAGCGTGCGGAGCACGTGATGCTGGTTGATTTGGCTCGCAACGATCTTGGGCGTGTCTGTATTCCGGGAACGGTACGCGTGGACTCGTTCATGGACACTGAGCGTTACTCGCATGTGATGCATCTTGTCTCGCGGGTTAAAGGCTCACTCAACATTGAGCACGACGGACTTGATGCCTTCGTGGCCGGTTTTCCACTCGGGACACTGACAGGAGCGCCAAGATTGAGGGCAATTGAACTGATAGCGGAGCTTGAACAGATTGGCCGCGGACCCTACTGCGGGGGCGTTGGCTGGTTCGATGCGAACGGCGATGTGGATACGGGAACAATAATCCGCTGCATCACTCTCAAAGACGGAATTGCGCGTGTCCAGGGTGGTGCCGGAGTCGTCTATGACAGCGACCCAGAAAAGGAGTTTCTCGAATCAACCCAGAAGATGAAAGCGCAATTTGCTGCTATCGCCGCTGCTGAGCGCTCACGGCAAAAAGAAGACCACCCGGTGAGTGTGAATACGGATCTAATATCTGCAAACGGAACAGCCGAACAGGCTCTTTGATTCAAGTCAATGCTTCTCCTGATAGATAACTACGACAGCTTCACCTACAACCTGTTCCAGTACCTTTCGGAGCTGGGCGCGGATGTGAAGGTGGTGCGCAACGACAAAGCGACGGTTGAGGAGCTGGACATGATGCAGCCAGACCTCGTGGTTGTGTCGCCCGGCCCTTCAACGCCTGCGAATGCCGGCGTTTCGGTTGATGCCGTTCGCCACTTCGCTGGCAAAGTGCCTATGCTCGGCGTCTGTCTCGGCCACCAGTGCATCGGCGCGGCGTTCGGCGGCGTGGTCAGTGGCGCGGGCGAGATCAGGCATGGCAAGACATCGCTGATCCATCACGATGGCAAGGGCATTTTCGAGGGCGTGCCGGACCCGTTCGAGGCTGTGCGCTATCACTCACTGGCGATTGAGAAGGAGACGGTGCCTCCTGACTTCTATGTGACCGCGCGGACTGAGAACGACATCATCATGGGCATCAGGCACAACAGCCTGCCCATCGAAGGCGTGCAGTTTCATCCCGAGTCGATCATGACGAAATCAGGCAAGCAGATTCTTCAGAACTTTCTTGCTCTTGAGAAGGCAAAGTAAGGCCGAGTTATGAGTGAAGAAAACCGAGATTCAGGGCGTTTCAGCAGCATCCGCGAGTTTGGCGGAGATGTAGCTGATATGGCTCGCGCTGTGACCGGCCAGTCGGCGCGAGAAAAGATCGAGGACTTCACGAGTGCATTTACTGATGCTGTCACAGGGCTCGACGATGATGTCCGTTCGCTTAGACATAGAGTCGGACGATTCGAATCTGAAAAACAAGAGATTCGACAGCCGGATCAGTCCGAGGCTGTGGCCGAACTCAGCCGATCGATCCGGAAGCTGCAGATTGCGGTTGCCGTTGTTGGTCTTGTTGCAATCGCAGCAGTCGTCATGGCGCTGATCACATGATCTATAAACCAAAAGATCTCGACTCTGACTCCCTGGTTCCACGCAGAGTCAGGGAGATGCAAGAGCGGTTCCTTGCTCGACGGGAGTCGTCTCTACTGGATGCTGTGTCCGCTGCAACTGCACTGAACACCGTACAGACAGCCGATGCTGTTGATCCCCAGATGATGGAGGCGTTCCATCTCGCTGTCCCAGATCGCGATCTATCTGAATACCTCGACGGAATCGATTTCGATAACGCCCGAAGTGTCGCCGGGGCGATGAGCAACTGGCGCGGAAAGTACTTCGAAGTGATCGTCCGCGATCAATTGAACTCAGGAGAGCAGGTGGGCGAACTTGCTCTTGATGAAGGACAGAAAGCGGTTCTGGCCGAGCGGCTTAACGAACCAGGCTGGGATCTTCAGGTGCTGGATGAAGCAGGCTCGGCAGTCACCGAATATCAATTGAAGGCGGTCCAGGACATCTCCGGCATCACCAAAGCACTCGAACGGTACCCCGACTTCGAGGTGATCTCCACTGCTGAGGCTGCGCAAGAGATCACTGACCCGATGGTCGCCTCTTCGGACATCTCAAATGAAGAGATGAAGTCTGAGATGACAGACGCGGTTGATGCGGTCGTTGATACTCCACTTGTTGATGCGCTGGAGCTGTTCGCTCAAGGATTGCCGGTAATCTTGATCGTGGGATCCGAAGGAATGATGTGGCTTATGGGCAGACGCACCTTTGCAACCGCGTTCTCAAACTCGGCCAGCAGAGCAGCCAAGACCGGCGTGGCGATGGGCGCAGGACTGATCGTCGCTGCTGCCGGGGCATCTGTGCTGTCCATTCCAACGGTCATCGCCACTCGATTGGCGTTCGCACGCCATTCATCATTCAACCAATTAGATGAAGAGATCGATAAGGACATTGACAGGCTCAGGGCTATGAACACGGTTGCGGCCTCAGCCCGGGAATAGACAGATGAACATCAAGCAGGGAATACAGGCGATTGTTGATGATGGCGCTGATCTCTCACAGGAGGAGGCAGCCGATGTCATGCGCGAGATCATGTCCGGCGAGGCCACACCGGCGCAGTTCGGGGCATTCGTGACCGCTCTCCGCATGAAGGGCGAGACTCCAGAAGAGATCGCCGGGATGGTGCGCACCTTGCGAGAAGTCTCGCTGCATGTCGAGACCGACCTGCCTGTCGTTGACACTTGCGGCACAGGCGGTGACGGCAAGGGCTGGTTCAACATCTCCACAGCAGCGGCGTTCGTTGTCGCTGGAGCGGGCGTGCCAGTCGCCAAGCACGGGAACCGCGCCATGTCCGGATCGACAGGCAGCGCAGATGCACTCGAAGCGCTCGGCATCAATATCGGCCTGTCGCCGGATGGCGTGAAACGATGCATCGAGGAAGTCGGCATCGGCTTCATGTTCGCCCAGGCGTTTCACCCCGCGATGAAGTTCGCCGGTCCCCTACGGCCGCAGATCGGCATCCGCACAGTGTTCAACTTCCTCGGACCGATGACCAATCCGGCCGGGGCGACGAAGCAGGTGATCGGAGTCTCAGATCCGAAGAACGCTGAGAAGATGGCGAAAGCGCTCTCTCTGCTGGGAACCGAATCGTCGCTCATTGTGAACGCCGAATCTGGCGCGGATGAGGTCGATGTCGAGGGACATACCCTCATCTACCAGGTGTCGCCTGATGCGATGAAACGGCGCAGGACGAGGCCGGCAGACTTCGGACTGCCGGAATGCACGCGGGATCACCTTGTTGTGAGCAGCACTGAGGAGAGCGTACAGCGTATACGAGCCGTTTTCGATGGCGCAGGAGGCGGACACAACGCGCCTCCGTCTGTCGAGCGCTCTTGCTACACGGCTGTAGTGATCAATGCTGCCGCTGCCCTGTTCGCAGCGGGCAAAGCGGCCAGCTTCCAGGACGGCTGCCAGGCGGCGCAGGACTCGATCAAGTCGGGTGGAGCGAAGAGCAAGCTGGAGCAGTTGGCATCGCTGTCACAGGAGCTGGAGTAGCGGCGTTTGCCGGTAGAGACACGATGGCCATGAACTCCAACAAGGGCGCACAAGAGCCGGGAATCCTCGACAGGATCGTCGCTGCGCGGCGTGAGCGCATTGAGCAGGCGAAGCGTGAGCTGGCTCTCGAAGATGTGAGATCAGCGATAGCCGATGCTGCGCCTGTAACGCCGTTTCACGACGCGCTGGTATCAAGACCGGGCATCGCAGTGATCTCGGAGATGAAGCGCTCATCGCCTTCTGCAGGATTGCTCGATCCGAACCTCGATCCAGCGGCAAGGGCCAGGATGTACTGCGATGCAGGCGCTGCCGCGATCTCCGTGCTTACGGAGCACGACTTCTTTGGCGGCTCAAACGCTGATCTCAAACAGGTGAAGGCCGTAGCTGCGCCAGAAGGCGTTGCAGTGCTGCAGAAAGACTTCGTCATAGACGAGTACCAGGTCTACGAGGCGAGAGCGGCAGGCGCAGATGCCATCTTGCTCATCATCGCCATACTCGATGCCGCGACATACGCCAGCCTGCTGGAGCTAGCAGAGAAACTCGGCATGTCCGCTCTCGTGGAGGTGTTTGACGAGGATGAGCTCGAGATAGCTCTCACGGCAAACCCCTCGATAGTCGGCGTCAACAACCGGAACCTGAAGACGCTGGAGACTTCGCTCAGCGTGTTCGAGCGCATTGCTCCTGCGCTCCCTGGCGGCTCGATCAAGGTGGCGGAGAGCGGCATGAAGAACGCCGAAGACGTGGCGCGTATGGGACACGCTGGAGCGAAGGCGGTGCTGGTTGGGGAGTCGCTGATGCGCGCCGGCCAGGATGCTGCGGAGCTGGTTGGCGCGATGTCGAAGATCGATGTAGGCGGGCAGCAGGCATGAGCCGCCACACGATGGTCAAGATCTGCGGGATCAAGACAGCCGAGGCCGCATGGGCTTCAGCAGCGGCAGGCGCAGATTTCCTTGGCTTCAACTTTGTCGAAGGCGTGAGGCGGCAGCTAAAGACCTTCGAAGGACAGGCCGTTATCCGCAGCTACCGCACCCGCGGCGATCGCAGGGACAGGCGTCGCGGAAAAGGTCCGAAGCTGGTGGGGCTGTTCAGAAACCAGGACCTGGACTGGGTGAATCGTCTCGGCCGGCAGATGGATCTCGACTGCGTGCAGCTGAACGGCGACGAGGACGAGGCTTACACCCGCGGTGTTCACAAGCAGGTGTTCAGACAGGTCCGCATCAGGCCTGAGACGGACCGGGACGAGCTTTCGGATATCGTTCAGCGTCACCTCGACGCGGGTAGATACGTGCTGCTCGATCACTACGATCCAGTATCTCCTGGCGGGTCTGGAAAGCGGTTCGACTGGTCAATAGCCGAGGGGATCGCCAGCCGCGAAGGCGTGCTGCTGGCAGGCGGCCTCAACCCGGAGAACGTCGGTGAGGCGATCAGGCAGCTTGCGCCGTGGGGAGTCGATGTCGCATCAGGTGTCGAGACCGATGGCGAGAAGGATCACGACAAGATCCAGGCTTTTGTAGACGCCGTGCGCGCTGCTGATGCCTGAACCACAGGTGCCTGCGCCGGGTTAACCTTCTTCTCCAGATATCAAGAGCTGGGGAGGAAGCAACTTGGATCGTGTCTCACTTGGAAAGACGGGCCTTGAGGTGAGCAGGCTCGGTGTGGGCCTGGCAGAGATAGGCTACGAACTGTCGTTAGAGGAGACCAAACAGGCCGGCGAAGTGCTGAACTCCGCGCTGGACGCAGGGATCAACTTCCTCGACACCTCGGCTTGCTACTCGATCTCCGAAGAGCTGATCGGCCGCACCGTGGCGCATCGCCGCGACGACTACGTGCTCGCGACAAAGGCCGGCCACATCACTGACGGTTACGAAGGTGAGCCGTGGAGCTACCAGACCGTGGCCGACAGCGTGGACCGCAGCCTCGTTCGCATGAAGACGGACAGGCTTGATCTCGTCCAGCTTCACTCGTGCGATGTAGATGAGCTTGAGAAGGGCGATTGCATCAGAGCGCTGCAGGACGCGAAGGCAGCGGGGAAGATACGGCATGTCTGCTACTCAGGCGATAACGAAGCGGCGCACTGGGCTGTCGACTCCGGCCTGTTCGACACGCTCCAGACAAGCTTCAACCTGACTGAGCAGGGCGCGCGGACTTCTGGTCTACTTGAGAAGGCTGAAGCACGCGGAATGGGCGTGATCATCAAGCGTCCCATCGGCGGCGGCACATGGCAGAGAGCACGCCGCGGAGAGGCAACGCCTCGCGGCTACGACAACCAGTACCTCGAGCGTGCGAAGGTCATGGCCAGCGAAGGCCCGCTGCCTGATGAGCCGGACGACTCGATACTCCTGGCGCTCGGCTTCACACTGCAGCAGTCTGAGGTCGATGTTGCGATCGTCGGCACCAAGAATCCTGATCACATGCGCTCGAACATCAGGCAGGTGGAGAGCGAGTTGCCGGTGAGCGAATCCGCACTGGCCGAACTCCGGTCTCGCTGGGACCGTCATGGCGACGACTGGCGGCAGCTGACTTAGAGCGAACGGACAGCAAATCACACATGGCCATTGATCGAATAGAGGTGCGCACGCTGATCGGCGAGCTGGACAGGCCGTTCGGCTGGTCGCAGCGGTGGACGAACACGCGCGGAGTCACAACTGTCCGAGTGATCGACTCAGACGGCTCTGAAGGCTGGGGCGAGGCTGGCGCAGATCCGCAAACGGCCACTGCGATCATGGGCCTTGCGCCTGGTGTGATCGGCACTGAGGCATTACAGGTGCGCAGCACCTGGCAGAAGCTCTTCGAGACCTTCTTCCAGTCTCATGGCTTCGCAGGCCCGAGCATTCCCGCGCTCTCAGCTATCGACATGGCCCTGTGGGATCTCGCTGGCAAGCAGGCTGGAGAACCTGTCTGGCGTCTGCTGGGCGGCAAGATGCGAGATGCTGTGCCGGTTTATGCGACAGGCCTCTACTACACAGAGAGCGACTATCCGGACGCGCTCTTTGCCGAGGCTGACAGCTACATCGAGCAGGGTTTTTCCGGCATGAAGATGAAGGTTGCAGGAATGACCTTCGCAGAAGATGTCGAGCGCGTGAAAGGACTTCGCAGGAACCTTGGCGATGGTCCGCGCTTGATGTTCGATGCCAACGAGGGCTGGGATGCTTCGACGGCGATACGGTTTGCGAACGCTGTGGCCGATGCCGACATCACATGGTTCGAGGAGCCGTGTCCTTCGTACGACGATGCCTCGAACAGGCTGGTCCGTGAGCAGTCGCCGATTCCTGTTTCCGGTGGAGAGAGCCTGAAGACCCGCCATGAGTTCGCACCGCGGCTGGCACAGAGAGTCTTCGATATCGTCCAGCCGGACATCGCCGTCGCAGGTGGTATCTCAGAGATGCAGGTGATCGCCCAGATGGCAAACGCTTTCGGCGTCAAGTTCCATCCACACTTCTGGGGCACAGGCATCAGCTTCGCCGCATCGCTGCACCTCGTATCGACTCTGCCGTTCACGCCGCCCAAATACGTTCCAGAGCCATATGTGAACGAGCCAGTTCTCGAGTTTGACCAGACGCCGCATCCTGTGCGCGAGAACATCACCGAGAGCTTCACAGTTTCGGAGAGCAGGGTTACAGTGCCGGATGCGCCGGGCCTGGGCATTGAGATCGATACCGCTGCCGTCGAGCGATTCACCGCAGGCAAAGTCAAGGTGATCGAGTAGGTCCTGCGTACGGCGAACAGCTCTGGCGGGTAGCGTCTGCGAGAGGCTGGATCTCAGAGGCGCCTGCTCGACTCTGCCCGACAACCGCTCACACAGCGAGGCCGGCAGCGGTACTGGCGACTTGAGACTGGTGACGTATGGCAGAAGCGCTGAACAGGGTTGTGATCCACTGCAAAGGCCTGCTCTTTGACGAACGTGGCCGCCTCTTGCTAATCAAACAGGCGGAGCACTTTGGCACCTACTGGAACGCGCCGGGCGGACGGGTGGAAGATGGAGATTCTCTGGAGGGCTGCCTGCGACGCGAGGTCCAGGAAGAGACGGGGCTCATCGTGGAATCAGCGCAGCTTGTCTATTCCCACACATGGGTGTCGCCCGGTTACACAGACATCTACATGGGGTTCCACGTCTCCAAGTTCAGCGGCGAGCTTGGCGTTGGGACGGAGCTAACCGCATCGGAACAGTTCGAGATAGTGGAAACGCGGTTCGTTGGCAGAGACGAAACGTTGAGCGAGCGCGTGTTCCCTGATGGACTGCGGGATGTCGCAGAGGCCGTACGCACCGGGTCACTGGAAGGCGTGCAGTACCTCGGCACCGGCTCAGTTGATGAGCTGGGATTTCTCGCACGGTGAGAACTGGCCTGGGCGTGCTCGCTGTTACTCGGCTGTGACCTTAATGTCACCTTCGGGCGTTGCCTCCCACAGTGACGTGAACGGGAGTCCTCTGCGACGCACCTCATCGCTACCGCCCTGGTGACGATCCAGCACGCACAGCACTAGCGAAATCTCGCAACCGAACGCCTGCACAGCATCGATGGCTTCCAGCAGGCTCCCACCGGTCGAGACCGTGTCGTCAAACACTGCTACCTTCATGCCTGGCTTCACAGAACCCTCGATCTGGCGGCCCATGCCGTGGCCTTTGGCTTGCGGGCGAACGAAGAATCCTGTGATGTCTTCGCTCATCTGCCACGCACGCAGCACAAGTGAGCCGACGATTGGCACCGCAGCCACGGTCGGTCCGCCCATCGCCTCGCAGCCTGCCGCAAGAATCTTCTGAAGGAACAGGCCGGAGATGATGTCGGAGCCTTCGGGGTCCAGTGAAAGGCGGCGGCCATCGAAGTAGTAAGTGCTCTTCTGGCCAGAGGTCAGTGTGAAATCGCCGAACTCCAGCGCTCCAAGTTCCTTGGCCCGCTCTAGAAGCCTTTCTGCATGTGACATCGCCTGGACCATTTGCGCTCCTTCTGGCCTACTGAGCCCTGTAGAGACCGTTCTCCCTGATGTAGTCCGTCACTGCGGCAACCAGACTATCGCTCACGTCAGCGCCAGCGGCAAGCCTTTCCCGCAGATCGGTCGCGCTCACCTGCAGCATAGGCCCTTTGACGTATTTGGCTCTGCTGGCCGGATGCGACGGTGGCAGGTCAGACGGCCAGGTTTCGCCGGGTCTTCCAATGACAAGCACTTCGCACAGTCCGGAAAGCTCGTCGCCGCGGCTCCATTGATCCATGGTGAGCGCGGAGTCAGCGCCGAGTATCAACACGAATACCGCGCCTTGCCCGTATCGCTCTCGCAGGTCGAGCAGAGTATCAACGCTGTACGTAGGGCCATCGCGCACAACATCCACGTCACTGACATCAAGAAGCGAGTCGTCGCGGGCAGCCAGCCGCGTCATCTCGAGCCGCTGCTGAGGCGATGCTGCTGGCTCGCTCTCTCGCAGCCATGGCCGACCCGCCGGAACGAGCAGCACCTGCTCAAGATCGGCCGCGCGTGCTGCGGCCCTGGCTACTTCAAGGTGCCCGCGGTGAATGGGGTCAAACGTTCCGCCGAACACGCCAATGCGGACCTCGCCGCTGCTGTCGGCCGGATCTCTCGGCTCGTCGCCTAGTCCCACTCGAACTCCATTTCATCGACGATCACGGTTGCACCGGAGACTATTCCGGCCTCTTCGAGTTCGGTCGTCACTCCAAGATCCTTGAGACGGCGCTGGAACTGCACCAGGGTTGTCCAGTCTTCCAGGTTGCTGCCACGGGCAAGCCGCACCGCTCTTGGGTGGACGATTCGGTATATGTCTTCCTCCACCACCTCGACATTCCGGCGTCCATCGACAGCGGCTGGCCGCAAGACAGGCCGAGGGCGGTCATCTTCGTCGTCCAACGATTCCCTTGGCAGCTCTTCCAGCATCCGGCGCATCTCGGCAATCATCTGGTCAACGCCAGCACGTGTAGCAGCAGAGGTTGAGACGATCACGATGTCGTCTCCGAAGGCGGCGTGAAGCTCGTCCTCAAGCCACTCCTGCTCGTCTGGATCCTCCAGCAAGTCGACCTTGTTAAGGACGATCATCTGCCGGGTGCGGCCGAGTCGATCGCTGAACTGGGACAGCTCGGAGTTGATGGTGCGTATGCGCTCGATCAGGTCAGGCTCGGTGGCGTCTACAACATGGGCAAGCGCTCGTGTGCGCTCGATGTGCTTCAGGAATTCATGCCCGAGGCCAACTCCTTTGTGAGCGCCTTCGATCAGTCCAGGAATATCGACAACTACAAAAGCATCATGCTCGACATAGACGACCCCGAGGGATGGTTCGAGCGTCGTGAAGGGGTAGTTGGCGATCTTGGGCTTCGCCGCGCTAATGGAAGCGAGCATGCTGGATTTGCCAGCGTTTGGCATACCGATAAGACCGACATCCGCCAGCAGTTTCAGGTTCAGCCGCAGATCGCGATGATCACCAGGCTCGCCGGCCTCTGCCAGCATCGGTGTCTGGTTCGTTGACGACGCGAAGTGAGTGTTGCCGTATCCGCCTCTGCCACCCTGCGCAACGACAAGAGTGTCTCCCTCATTCG
>JANQIZ010000320.1 GCA_028281895.1 Dehalococcoidia bacterium | reverse complement strand
TGGCAGCACCAGTACCAGCTCTGGCTGGAGATCTCCCTGGACCTCGTCCAGAGCCTCTATCTCGCCGGCCGGTACGACGACGCCGAAGCCGCCAGCGCCGAAATGCGGGAACATGTGTCCAGCGACGGCGATCTCCTCAAGCTCTATGTCATCCAGGGCAAGCAGTACCACCATCAAGCCCGCTACCTGGAAGCCATCGAGCTGGAACTCAGCGGCCTCAAGCTCCTGGGCATCGAACTGCCCACCGAGGACGAAGCGCTCTTCCCCTACTTTCAGAAAGAAGCCGGCCACATCAACGACCTGCTCTGCGAAAAAGCGGACAGCGACCCGGCCAAGTTCTATGACGTGCCGGAGACCCAGGACCCCACCCACGTCCTCACCCAGGAGCTGCTGTTCGACCTCTTTGCGGACTCCTACCTGGTGGGCAAAGGTCTGCTCTGCGCCACGGCCTCGGCCATCATGACCCGCCTGGCCATGGAACAGGGCAACTCACCCATGGCATCGGTGGCCTACATCAACTACGCCTCCACGGTCTGCGCCATGGGGGCGGACTATCGCACGGGCCACGCCATCGGCAGCCTGGCCGTGCGCCTGGCCGAGAGATACGCCGTGCCCGCATGGCAAAACTACACCTACCATGTGTTCTCCCTGGCCGTGAATCACTGGCTCAATCCCCTCATCTCCAGCCACGCTTACTGGCATGAGGCCTCCCGCCTGGCCCTGGCTTCGGGCTCGCCCTATGCGGGCTACGTCTACCTGCAGCTGCCCCACGTCCTCTTCGCCGCCGGCACGAACCTGCAGGAAGTGGACAAGCAGGTGGAACGCAGCCTGGAGTTCCTCACCACCATGGGCATGGACGGCATCGTGGGCATCCTCCAGTGCATCGTCATTCAGCCCCTCAAGCACCTGCGGGGCGAGACCAATGGCAGGGACTCCCTGGACGACGACGGTTTTGACAGCGCCGCCTTTCTGGAGAACTTCAAGGAGTTCCCCTTCTTTCTCGGCTCGTTGTACTATTCCATGCTGCGGGTGGCCTGCCTTTCCGGGAACCGCCTCGATCCGGACATGATGGCTGGCTGGATGGAGACCATCAACGGCACGCAGCAAGGTCAGATCATCACCGTCGACAGCCTCTTTTATTATGTGCAGGTGCTCCTGGATCAGGTCCGGGACGCCTCGGAGGCTGAGCAGGCCATCATCTGGGAGCGGGTGGAGGCCAGCATGGGCACCATGCGCAACTGGGCGGCGCTGTGTCCGGAGAACTTCCAGCACAAGCTCCTGCTGCTGGAGGCGGAATACGCGCGGGCACGGCTCACCGAAGAGGGGGATGTCACCACCACCCTCAATACCTACGACGCCGCCATCGATACGGCCCTGGCCCACTCCTTTATACAGGACGCCGCCCTGGCGGCGGAAAAGGCCGGCAAATTCTGGCTGCACCGGCGTAAGCCCCACCTGGCCAAGGCCTACATCGAACAGGCCGTGGCCTATTACGCCCGCTGGGGCGCCACGGCCTGGTCGCGCCGGGTTACGAAATGGCCGAGTCGCTGGCCGCCAACTTCTGTGGCGAACAACGTCGCTTTACCGGGAGCGACCTTTCCACCAAGTTGAAACTGATGGGCGTCGATGTCGCGAGCTTCGGCGATTACGAAGCCGGCCCTGACGTCGCCACGCCGCTGACGTTCCAGGACCCCTTCGCCGGCGTGTACAAGAAGCTCGTGTTCAGCAAAGACGGCACCAAACTGCTCGGCGGCATTCTCGTCGGCGACGCGTCGGAATACGGCACGCTTTCCATCCTCGCCAAGAGTGACGAACCCTTGCCCCGTTCGCCGAACGAGTTGATCGCCGGGGGCGGTGGCGGCGCGGCCGCTTTGGGTGGCGTGGACTCGATGCCCGACGACGCGCAAATCTGCTCATGCAACAACGTGAGCAAAGGCGCGATCTGCGAAGCGATGCAGTCCGGCGAATGTGAATCCGTCGGTGCACTCAAAGCCTGCACGCAGGCCGGCACCGGTTGCGGCGGATGCATCCCGCTCGTCACCGACCTGTACAACGCCGAGATGACCAAGTCCGGCAAAACCGTCAACAACCACCTTTGTGAACACTTCGCCTTCACGCGGCAGGAACTGTTCGAGATCGTCAAGATCAAGAAGATCAAAACGTTCGATGCGCTGCTCGTCGAGTGCGGCTCCGGCCACGGCTGCGAAGTGTGCAAGCCGGCGGTCGCATCGATTCTCGCCAGCCTGTTCAACGACACGATTGTCGAGAACGAACACGCCACATTGCAGGACACGAACGACCGCTTCCTCGCCAACATGCAGCGCGGCGGACTGTACAGCGTCGTGCCGCGCGTGCCCGGCGGCGAAATCACCCCTGACAAACTCATCGTCCTCGGCTGCGTCGCGAAGAAGTACAACCTTTACACCAAGATCACCGGCGGCCAGCGCATCGACCTGTTCGGCGCCCGCGTGCAGGACCTGCCCGACATCTGGGAAGAGTTGGTCAACGCCGGCTTCGAGTCCGGTCACGCGTACGGCAAGGCGGTGCGCACCGTCAAGAGTTGCGTCGGCACAAGCTGGTGCCGATTCGGCGTGCAGGATTCGGTCAAGTTCGCTATTCGAATCGAGAAGCGATACCGCGGCATCCGCGCCCCGCACAAGATCAAGATGGCCGTCTCCGGCTGCACGCGCGAGTGCGCCGAAGCCCAGTGCAAAGACATCGGCCTCATCGCCACCGAGCACGGGTACAACCTCTACGTCTGCGGCAACGGTGGGGCGACGCCGCGTCATGCGGATCTCTTCGCCACCGATCTCGATGAAGCAACCGCCATTCAATACATCGATCGCGTGCTGATGTATTACATCCAAACCGCCGAGAAACTTACCCGCACCAGCGTTTGGCTCGAGAAGATGGACGGCGGTCTCGAACATCTCAAGCAGGTCGTCATCGAAGACAAACTCGGCATCGCCGACGAAATCGAACAGCAGATGCAATACCTCGTGGACACTTATCAGTGCGAATGGAAAGCCGTCGTCGACGATCCCGAGAAACGCAAACTGTTCAAGCAGTTCGTGAACACCGATGAAGATGAACCCATGATCGAAATGGTCGACGACCGCGGCCAGCAGCGTCCGGAGTATTGGTCCAACAACGGCGCGGTGCACCAGCTCACGATCAATGGTCGCCTCATGCGCGACGTGCGCACCGAGTCACCCAAACGCTGGGTCACCGTTGGC
>JANQIZ010000298.1 GCA_028281895.1 Dehalococcoidia bacterium | reverse complement strand
CGTTTGGGCAGGGGTTGGGGAGTGGTTAAACCCGGCAGACTGTAAATCTGTTGCCTATGGCTTCGCAGGTTCGAATCCTGCCCCCTGCACCAGCGCAGTGAACAGGATCGAGTTCGCGAGGCAGCTCTGGCCCACATAGCTCAGTGGTAGAGCGCGTTCTTGGTAAGAACGAGGTCCCGAGTTCAATCCTCGGTGTGGGCTCCATCTCACCAGAGACATCTGCTATCGAAGACGAAGTTAGTTCATCCCTCACTGGGAGGCCGCGAGGAAAATGTCGAAGCAAGTATTTGACCGATCAAAGCCGCACGTAAACGTTGGCACCATTGGCCACGTTGACCACGGCAAGACGACCCTGACAGCCGCCATCACGGCGGTTCTGGCAGAAGCAAACCCGAACGTGACCGCAAAGGCGTTCGACGAGATCGACTCGGCTCCTGAGGAGCGCGAGCGCGGCGTTACGATCGCTACCTCCCACACCGAGTACGAGACCGAGACGCGTCACTACGCTCACGTGGACTGCCCGGGTCACGCTGACTACATCAAGAACATGATCACCGGCGCCGCCCAGATGGACGGTGCGATTCTCGTGGTTGCGGCTCCAGACGGCCCTATGCCACAGACTCGTGAGCACATTCTGCTCGCCCACCAGGTGAACGTTCCGGCCATGGTCGTCGCACTCAACAAGTGCGACATGATGGACGACGAAGAGCTGTTGGAGCTCGTCGAGCTCGAAGTCCGGGAGCTTCTCTCGAACTACGGCTTCCCGGGCGACGACATTCCGATCGTCAGGGTCAGCGCGCTCGATGCGCTCGAGAACGCCAGCGACTCTGGCAACAAGTGGGTCCAGTCGATCCACGAGCTGATGGCACAGGTTGACGAGTACGTTCCGGTTCCGGAGCGCCCCGTTGACCAGCCGTTCCTTATGCCTGTTGAGGACGTGTTCGGCATTAAGGGCCGAGGCACGGTCGCAACCGGCAGGATCGAGCGTGGCGTGGTTAAGGTCGGAGAAGAGATCGACATCGTCGGTTTCGGCCAGAACACCAAGTCCGTCGTGACCGGTGTGGAGATGTTCCACAAGACCCTTGAGGACGGCCAGCCAGGAGACGCCGTTGGCATCCTCCTGCGCGGTGTCGAGCGTGAGGACATCTCACGCGGAGCTGTGCTCTCGAAGCCCGGCTCGATCACGCCGCACACCAAGGCGAAGGCCCAGGTGTACGTGCTGACGAAGGATGAGGGCGGACGGCACACGCCGTTCTTCTCCGGTTACCGGCCGCAGTTCTACATCAGGACCACGGACGTGACCGGTGAGATCAAGCTGGCCGAGGGCACCGAGATGGTCATGCCCGGTGACAACACCGAGATGGACATCGAGTTGATGTACCCGGTCGCTCTCGAAGAGGGCATCCGGTTCGCCATCCGAGAGGGTGGCAGGACGGTTGGCTCCGGCGTCGTCACGTCGATCGTCGGCTAAGTTGAGAATTATCGGTGGGCGCGGGCTTTGATTCCTGCGCCCACCTTTTGACATCAAACCAGGAGCCGGGCCAGCCAGCAGGCGCAAGGCGCGCAAAGGTTGGCTCCAAACCAGCGGTAGAGGCGTAGATAGTCAGAGATGGCACGCAAGAACGCAATACGCACCATCATTTCGCTCGAATGTGGCGAGTGCAAGAAGTACCAGTACCACAGCGAGAAGAACCGCCGGAACACTCCTGATCGGGTCACTCTGACGAAGTTCTGCCCCAGCTGCAGGTCCAGGCGAGAGTTCAAGGAGAAGAGGTAACACTCATGGCCCGAAATCCATCAAGGCCGCGCAACGCGCGGGCGATGGGCATGAACCCGGGCGAGCGGTTCTCCATCTTCGGCTTCTTCAAGGAAGTCTGGGGAGAGCTGAGGCGAGTTACCTGGCCAACCCGAGAGGAAGCCACCAGGCTCACCGTTCTCGTGCTGATCGTATCGACGGCATTTGGCCTTTTCCTTGGCGGAGCGGACCTCGTTTTCTCCTGGGTGATGGAACAACTGGCCGGAACCTAATCTGAACCAGATGACAACTGATCCAGCCATAACCAGCATCGAGACCGGCGGCAGGTGGTACATCGTGCACACCTACTCCGGCCAGGAAGATCGCGTCCAGAAAAACCTCCAACAGCGGATCGAGACCATGGACATGGCCGATAAGATCCTCGAGGTTGTGGTCCCCACTGAAGAAGAGGTGGAGATCAAAGAGGGCGAGCGGCGGACGATCGAGAAGAAGATGTACGCCGGTTATCTGCTGGTGCGCATGGTGATGGACGATGAGTCCTGGTACGTGGTGCGAAACACGCCCGGTGTAACGGGTTTCATCTCGGCCGAGGACGAGCGTGAAAAGCGTCCGAAGCCGGTGCCGCTGGAAGATGCAGAAGTCGACCGGATCATGCGTCGCATGAAATCCGAGGCTCCGACGGTCCGCATCGGATTCCAGAAGGGTGACTCTGTAAGGATCAAGGACGGTCCTTTCACGGACTTCATCGGCACCGTCGACGATGTGAACGAAGAGAGAGGCAAGGTCAGCGTCCACGTGTCGTTCTTCGGCAGGGACACCCCTGTGGAGCTGGACTTCCTTCAACTGGAAAAGGCCTAGCGAGCAGTTTGCCCGGCCTTTCTGACCATCAACTACTGGTAGACCGCGAGGTATAGAGACGTGGCTAAGAAAGTCACAGGAATGTTGAAACTACAGCTGCCTGCAGGCGCGGCTACTCCCGCGCCGCCGGTTGGACCGGCGCTTGGACAGCACGGTGTCAACATCATGCAGTTCGTGAAGGAGTACAACGAGCGCACACAGCAGCATCGCGGCAGTGTCGTTCCAGTTGAGCTCACCGTCTACCAGGACAGGTCATTCACCTTCGTCCTGAAGAGTCCGCCTGCGTCCGACCTGATCAAGAAGGCGGCCAAGCTTGCGAGTGGATCAGGCGAGCCCGGAGTTGAGGTGGCAGGCTCCATCTCCCGCGACGCTATCCGGGAGATCGCCGAGACCAAGATGCAGGACCTGAACGCAAACGATGTCGAAGCTGCCATGAAGATCATCGAAGGCAGCGCCCGCAGCATGGGAGTTACGGTCTCCGGCTAATCACCGGACACAGGATTCAGCAACATGCCCAAACACGGAAAGAGATACAGGGAAGCGGCCGAGGCCATCGGATTCGAGCCGCACGGTCCGCAGGAAGCGGTTGCCCTGGCAAAGAAGTACGCGACGGCCAAGTTCGACGAAGCTGTCGAGTTTCATGTGACCACCTCAGCAGACCCGCGCCACGCTGACCAGCAGATTCGCGAAGTCGCTGAGCTGCCGCACGGCACAGGCAAGCAGGTCCGCGTTCTCGCCTTTGCAGAAGGCGAAGCTGCCACTGCTGCGCAGGAAGCCGGCGCAGACTATGTTGCGGAT
>JANQIZ010000261.1 GCA_028281895.1 Dehalococcoidia bacterium | reverse complement strand
TGCATGCCATGGGCCCGAACGTGGCCGGCGTGGTCGGCACAGCCACTGTCGCAGGCATACTCGTCGCAGTGGGGCCTACTCTGCTATAAACGGCTGGCGACTCACCGTCTTTAGGAGACCAATCTTGCCTGACCGAACAATGACCGGGGTCTATCCGATCCTTTCCACGCCCTTCGACTCACAGGGGCGGATAGTTTTCGAGGATCTCCGACGACAGGTTGACTGGATGATCGAATGCGGTGTCCATGGCCTGGGAATCGCCGTTGCCAGCGAGGTGTACAAGCTGAACGAGTCTGAGCGAGACGAGGTGCTCAAGGCTGTTGTCGACCAGGCGAATGGCCGCGCGAAGGTGGTGATGAACACCGGCGCGGAAGGGACCGACACAGCGATCTATTACTCTCAGCGAGCGCAGGAGCTTGGCGCCGATGCGCTGATGATCCGGCCTACGTCGTTCATCCCCACTGTTGAGCAGGAACACATCACCTACTTCGAGAAGATCGCTGAGGCGGTGAATATTCCGATCTTCCTGCAAGACCAGGGCACAGCGCAGGTTGGGCCGGGAATGGCTGCAGAGTGTGCCCGGCGTCACGAAAACCTGTGCTACATCAAGGTTGAGACGCCGCCAACGGTGCCGCGCATGGCTCAGACGCAGAAACTCTCAGAGGGAACGGGGCTGATTCTGTTTGGAGGCGCTGGCGGAGCCTTCGTGCTTGAGGAGTTCCGCAGAGGATCGATAGGGACCATGCCGGGCTCAACGCTTCCCGATGTATTCGTTCGCGTGTGGGACATGTGGCAGTCTGGTGACGAGGAGGGCGCCACGACGGAGTTCTCTCGTTTTGCGACTCTAGTTCGCACGCTTGCACAGGGCCAGGGCCTGGCCAACTGGATCTACAAGCACATCATGGTTCGACGCGGCGTGTTTGAGCCAGCTTCAGCATTCGCTCGCCACCCATCGCTTAAGCCAGATGATGCTCACCTGGCTGAAATCGATGCAGAGCTTGAGCGATTGGACCTCATCGCCAGTTAGACAGTCCGAAAGACAGGCGGAGCGACAGTAAAGCCTTGCAGAGAGAGCGATCAGGAACGACTTGCACGGAACTGCTGGCGACCGATGAGCAGTCAGCGTCAGGGGACTGTACGCTCACTGCGAGCCGGGTATACGCAGATTCTTCCGGCTGCAGGCAACAGTCCAGACTTAGCTCGATCTATCTCGTTTCAGCACCGGATTCATGGCGCCGTGATGCGGAGCCAGCCAGGGTGATGGGCCAGTGATCACGAGCTCCATCCTTCCTGCGATCGCTGCCAGTTCTCACGCCGATGATGAGATCTCTACGCTGACGCTGGTTCTGCTGGGAGTGATCTCCCTGGCGATTGGCCTGATAGGTGGTCTTGTCGGGATCGCCCTTGGCGTCATCCGTCTTCCTGCCATGACTCTGCTCGGAGTCGACCCCCTAACCGCAGCAGGCACCAACCTGTTTGTCAGTGCCGTTAGCTCAGTAGCTGGATCATGGCCGGCGATTCTTGAAAACAGGGTCGCATTCAGAGTCGTGATCTTCCTGGGCGTTCCGGCATTCATTGGATCACTAATTGGCGGACTCTTCGCAGACGTCGCGCCAATCTGGCTGCTCCTCGGTGCCGTCGCGATATTCCTCGTCTGGTCCTCCATCACGCTGATCGTGCAGGCCTATAACGAGATGAAGCTGACCCAGGAGGACAGGGGAAGGCTGGCGACCTATGACGGCACCATGTCGCGAAAGACGATTGTGCGAGAAGGTGCGGTAGGCATGGTCATCGGTCTCATCGGTGGCGCGATCGGGGTTGCGCTCGGCGTACTGAGAATGCCGGCGCTTGTGCAGGTGTTGAAGATGGATCCAGCTATCGCAGCAGGCACCAACCTCATCATTACGGTGCTGGTCAGCATCTCCGGGTTCGCAGGGCACCTTATCGGTGGGCGCACAGACTGGCAGCTTGTTGCTGTAGTAGGCAGTACGGCAGCCGTTGGAATGTTCGTAGGCTCCAAACTCACTCATCGCATAGACCCGGCTCGATTGAGACTTTTTGTCGGAATCGTGCTGCTACTCGTCGCTCCCGTCGTCTTCTGGGACGCCGCAACTCGCTAGCACCGCAGGTAAACTCTCACGTGCCGTACGCGAAGGCGTGCAGGCATTAGAACGGAGCCCAGACACGGTGCCAGCCACTCCAGGCGAGCGATTCAGGCATGCGATGGCGCAGGAGCGTCCACTGCAGCTGATAGGCGTGATCAACGCATATGCCGCGATCATGGCCTCAGCGGCCGGGTTCAGGGCGATCTACCTCTCTGGAAGCGGAGTGGCCACCGCTTCGTACGGGCTGCCTGACCTTGGTATGACGACCCTCGACAATGTCGCTGAGGATGTGCGTCGCATCACATCTGCATCTGAGCTGCCGCTGATAGTGGATGCGGATACCGGCTGGGGCGCGGCGTTCATGATTAGCCGAAGCATCGCAGAGCTTGGAAGAGCAGGCGCCGCGGGAGCGCACATCGAAGACCAGGTTCAGGCCAAGCGATGTGGTCATCGCCCCGGCAAGCAGGTCGTGGCGACAGACGAGATGTGTGACCGGATCAAGGCGGCTGCTGATGGCAAGCCGGATGACAGCTTTGTATTGATAGCCAGGACAGACGCGATCGCGACAGAAGGCGTCGATGCGGCCATCGAACGTGCTGCTGCCTATGCTGAGGCCGGTGCTGACATCATCTTTGCAGAGGCCGTCACCCAGGTGGGCGACTACACGAGATTTCGAGAAGCGACCGGTGTCCCTGTGCTGGCAAACCTGACGGAGTTCGGCGCGACTCCGCAACTGAGCCTGAATGAGCTTTCTGATGCTGGAGTCGACATCGCGCTGTATCCACTATCTGCGTTTCGCGCGATGAACAGAGCCGCTGAGCATGTGTTTCGTGCTATCCGCAGCGAAGGATCGCAGGCGAGCGTAGTGGACGCGATGCAAACTCGCGATGAGCTGTACGAGTATCTCGATTACCACAGTTACGAAACGAAGCTGGATGAGCTCTTTGGAGCCCAGGGTCCGGAGGATCAGAGATGACAACGGAGGGACTTGAGGGGCTGATCGCCGGCCGCAGCGCGATTGCGACCGTTGGCAAGGCCGGCGCGGGGCTCACGTACCGCGGATATCGAATTGAAGAATTGGCCGAGCGCTCGACTTTCGAGGAGGTTGCCTATCTCCTCATCTATAACAGGCTGCCA
>JANQIZ010000228.1 GCA_028281895.1 Dehalococcoidia bacterium | reverse complement strand
AGTCTAAGAGCGAAAACGATGCAGCGACTAGCTGCCGGTGGCGGCTGCGGGCGACTCTTCCTTGCCCGCCCACTTCAGGCCCTTGTCGGCCATCTCGCGGGCTGCGTCAACCGTCACCTGGGCAGCATATTCAATCGAAACATCCGAAGTGTTCCACATGAAATGATACAGGAACGGGTCGATCGGACTTGAACTGAAAGCCTTCTCAAAATAGTTGTGTTGCGCGCGGTCCGCGTGCTCGATGTACTCAACCGCCGCCTCTTCATCCAGCCTCTCAGTCTGCATCACCCGGGACACCCGGTCCTCCATGCGTGCAACCATTCCCACGCGTAGAACGTCCGTACGGCTGCCGAGTATCGCCGCCCCTCCCCTGCTAAGGATCACGACGTTTCCGGCCTCCGCGATGTCCCGTATGACCTCTGCCGTGGTGTCGCGGAAGTGTTCGGCGTCCAGGTCAGATGACGCGGTTGGCGTTGTTTCGTCCATCTCGCTGTACGGCCTGGCGAGGAGGTGTTCAACGCCGGGTCCGAAGTATGGATCTCCGCCCATGCCTGCGACAGCGGAGCGGTGGAGCATGCGCTGAACAGATTGCGCCAGCCGGTTGACGAACGAAGGCGTGCGCTTCTCCTGAGTGGCAAGCTCACCAACTGTTGATCCAACTCGGCGGGCGATCTCGGCGAGTATGAGCCTGTCGACGAAATCGAGGTCGAGTTCACGAGCGACGATGCGTCCGATGTCCGGCGCGCCCGCCCCAACTCTGCCTTCGATGGTGATAACGGTCACTTTGAGCCCCCTTGTTTGCCACCGGCTTCTGAACTGAGCGACCCGGTGAGCAGACGGCGGGTACGAGTCCCGTCCGCCAAAGTTAACGCTAGTTTACCTGTTTTCGGGAGCCGTATCGTGATCCATGTGGCTCAGAGCCGGGACTCTGGCTGAGGGGAGTTGCGCGAATGCCTCTGATGCAGAGAAGATGCCGGTGCCAGGACTACCGCCCGCATACAACGTCGCATAAGGAGCAGCGATGATCGAGTTCACAGTTTCCGATTTCATACCGGCGCCGCCGATGGACGTGTATGAGGCGTGGCTATCGAGCGATGGACACACGGAGATGACGGGCGGCGAGGCGAACTGCTCGGATGTCGTCGGGGAGCCGTTCGATGCATGGGACGGGTATATCGCCGGCTCAAACATCGAACTAGAGCCCGGGAAGCGGATCCTGCAGTCGTGGCGGACGACGCAGTTCAGTGACAGCGAGCCTGACTCCCAGATCGAGGTCGAGTTCGAGCCTGCAGCAGGCGGCACGCAGGTAACGCTTCATCACACCAATGTGCCTGACGATGGAGATCACTACCGCGAGGGCTGGCAGGAGCACTACTTCGAGCCTATGAAGCTGTACTTCGACCAGTGATCTTGATGTCTTCGGACACGACGCCAGCAGACGTGATCAGGCGCATAGCGTCTCCGACTGACATCTCCAGTTCGGTGACCCTCTCTGACCCCACGACGATCAGCACTCCCGTGTTCGGCATTGGCGTCGACGGTATGTAGACCATCACGTTGCCGTCGCTCATTCGCTTGGTCAGAAACCCGATCGAATGGATTCCCTCAGATGGGTACTCGACCGCGACGACCTGGTTGAAAGCGCCCTCTTCGCCGCCGCCCGTAGCCGATGAGACGACCTGCTTGGCGACTCCATACACAGGGCCGAAGAACGGGATGCGGGCGATGTAGACCTCCATCTTCCCGTACGCAGACGCTCCTACGACAGTGGCAGTGATCATGCCCAGCAGGAGAGAAGCCACGATTATCGAGAGGAACCCGAGCCCGGTTATCGGCCTGTCGAAGATCGCCTCGATGATTGGCTGAGGTATGCCGTCGAGCGTGTCGAATATGAACTTGAAGATGAAGAAGGCGATTCCGATGGGCAGGAAGAGGATGAAGCCTTCCTTGACGACGTCTCTCATGTGAGGTTCTCCAGTGAATTGGCGAGCTGATCGCCGGGTCGATCCGCAGCAGCGAGGGTACAGAATTCGGGTCGTATGTGAAGACATGGCGCTCTGCTCGCAATGCCTGTTGATCGCACTTGACCTTGACGTCACGTCAGGGAATACCGTGCCTATGAGGTGAGTACCTGGAAGGTGAGTAATGGCAAGCGCATACAGGGTCGGTGAATTCGCAAGCCGAACTGGCGTCACGGTGCGGACACTGCATCACTACGACCACATCGGCCTGCTGCAGCCTTCGACAAGATCGGAGGCTGGATACCGGTTGTATGGAGAGCCCGAGCTGCTTCGATTGCAGCAGGTGCTGACTCTGCGGCAACTCGGCTTTTCGCTGGGACAGATCGCCGAACTGCTCGCTCGTCCAGACTTTGACCTCGAAGCATCGATGCGACTGCAGCGCAGGGCGCTCCTCGCTCAGATCGATCGACTCAAGAAAACTGAGGCCAGCATTGGACTTTTGCTGGACAGGCGGCTGGAGACGGGCGTGTGGGACTGGGACCTGGTTCTCGCGGCATCTTCGGCTGTTGTAGAAGAAATCAACGAGAAGGACAGGCAGATGGATACGAACTTCACTCCGGAACAGATGGAACAGGCCAAGCGCCTGGCGGACTCCTTGCCAGAGGGCTACATAGAAGACGTGGAGGGGCGATGGACCGCGTTGATCGATGAGATCAAGCAGAACCTGGATGCTGATCCCACGACCGATGCCGCTCGCGCACTTGCTCAGCGGTGGAACGAGCTAAGCGCCGAGACGATGAAGGCGTGGAACCGCGAGCCGGCACTGGCCGAGAAGATCGCGGAAGGCTACGAGACGGGCGCTTTCTCAGACAACCCGAGAGCGCCATCTCCAGAGATCTTCGCGTTCATCGAGCGGGTCAACGCAGCCAACACATGAGGTCAGGCGCTCTGCGCTAAGTCTGTTGATCGGCCTGTTGACCGCAAAGAAGAGTTCGCCAGCTAGAAGCCAGCGCCAGCTAGAAGCCCTTGACGGACTCAAGAGCGCGGTCGTGCAGGTGGCCGTTCGAGATGACCAGGTTCTTGCCGCGGAAAGTTCGCTCACCAGTCACGGTCGTGGCCTTCCCGCCAGCCTCTTCGATGATCAGGTTCACCGGACCAAAATCCCAGTCATGCGCCGAAGGCTCTACCCAGACTTCGGCCATACCGGTCGCCACGAGGACGGGCGCGTAGCAGTGGCCCCACATGCGCTTCACGCCGAATGCGTTGAGCAAGTTCTCCAGCACCTTCGCCCTGCCCGTCTGCGGCCACCACTCCTCATGGGTCGTCAGCAGGTACGCCTCATCCGGGTCGGTCACCGAGGAAACCCGTGCTGGCAGAGCGTTCTGCGGCATCTCTGGCACATCGGCGAATCGAGGCGTCTCTCGCACAGACCATGCGCCGTTGCCGCGGGACGCATAGACAAGCTGCGGGATCGCGGGCATGTAGATCACGCCAGCATCCGCCATCGGTTCGCCATCTCGCGCCACAGCCACGAGCGTCCCGTACAGTGGCACGTTGCGGACGAACACCTCTGTGCCATCCACTGGATCGAGGAACCATGTGCGGCCGCTTGTGCCTTCCTTAACGCCCCACTCCTCACCGACAATGCCATCATCAGGAAAGCGATCCTCGATGCGTTCCCGGATCAGCTTCTCAGCGCCGCGGTCAGCTTCGGTCACATGCGAGTTATCCGCCTTGCGATCAACCTGCAGGTCGGGCGAATAGAAGTAAGGCAGTGTGAAGTCGCCGCCCTCGCGAGCCAGCGCGATCGCGAACTCCAGGGTCTCTGGGGTCTCTGCGAGTGACTGGTTGTCGGTCGACGAATCGCTGGGCACGGCTAGAACTGCTGCTCCGGTGTCTGGATCTCCTGCGCCGCCTTGAGGTCTGCGGACGTGTCACGCGGCTGCGTCGGCATCAGCACGATCTCCGATACAAGAGTGCGCTGAGGAGTCGTGGCGCAGAACAGGATCGCGCCTGCAACATCCTCGGCGCCCATCATCGTCGCACGCGCTTCGGCATCAGGGGGAAGCGGCCGATTTTCCAGGATCGGAGTGTCGACCTCTGCCGGCATGATTGCGCAGGCTCGAATCCCCTCCGCACGCAGCTCGGAGTTCATGCCGCGCATCATGGTCAGAGAAGCCGCCTTGGCTGCGCTGTATGGTGCTCCGCCTAGCAGTCCCGGGGTGAGAGCGGCCATCGACGACACCGTGATGACGGTTCCTTCTTTGCGCTTGAGCATGTCCCGCACCGCGGCCTGCGTTATGCGGTACACGCCTTCCACGTTGACCTTGAAGACGGCTTCCCACTCTTCTGGCCCGACGTACTTCATGGTGCGCACACGGCTGCTGTGTCCAGCGTTGTTCACGAGGATGTCGACCCTGCCGAACTTGCCTACCGCGGCATCGACCACACCGGCAGCAGCGTCGCCGTCTTCGAGGTCCGTCGGGTGGACGAGCGCGGTGCCGCCTGCGCTTTCGATCTCGGATGCTGTCTCTTCGAGCGGTCCGGGGCGTCTACCCACAAGCACGACGCTGGCGCCTTCGCCTGCGAACTGCAGTGCTGCGGATTTTCCGATTCCGGTTCCTGCGCCGGTGATGATTGCGATCTTGCCGTCGAGTGCGCCCATGTGTTCAGTTCCGTGTGGCTGGTTTGCGAGGATGTGGCTGGCCGAGGTGCTGGGCACTCCGGACGCAGCCGCGGAATCTTACATCGCTTTGGGGTCACGGCGGGAGGTCGGGGGTGGGGAGTTTGTCATCCCGAACGAACGTGAGGGATCTCACCTTGCTTGCACGGTCACCGAGAGATTCTGAATCAAGTTCAGAATGACAGGTGCTATCCCTCTGACAGCATCACTTTGGCGATCTCACGGCCCATACGAACCGAGTAGTTGGTGCCGCGGTCCTCTGGGTAGATCTGCGTGGTGTTAGCCAGCCACAGATTCTCCACTGGAGTCTTGTGCGGGGCGATGCGCTCCGAGTAGCGAGTCCCGATGATCGGCTGAGCTGCGCTGAGGCTGTTGAAGTGCATCTCCTTGATCCACGACCTGTCGAACTCAGGATTGAACTTCGACAGATGTGGCAGGTAGAGCTCCAGCACCTCATCTGGCGACATGCTGAACAGCGGCTCATTACGGTCGACGTAGTTGGTGAGGTAGAGGACGTGCGAGCCGCCGTACCACTCCTTCGGCAGCATGTTCGTATGCTCTATCAGCCCGAGGAATGGCAGCGAGCGGTCTGCGATATTCATCCAGTAGTAGTCGGTCAGTGGCCGCGTCAGTTCCAGGATCAGAACTACCGCTGCGGTGTACGTAACTTCGTCAAGCCTCGACCGATAGTCGTCTGGCAGATCAACCAGATCCGGGAATGAGAACGACGGGACGGTTGCCAGAACTTTGTCGAAGTCTTTTGTGCCGGTGGAGCCATCAGGGTTCCTGAACTGCAGCCCTGTGGCTCGGCCATCAGAAGTTACGACTCTCTCAACGGGCGTGTTGATGTGGACTTCTCCGCCCTTTGACTGGATGCTCTCCTGGAGAGCGAACAGCACCTCGTCGAAGCTCTTCACCGGATACCCAAGCTGCTCGCCACCTGCGCCTTTCCGTGAGGCGAAGCGGGTCTGGATCTTCGACCAGAACCAGGGCATGCCGATCTGGTCGTAGTAGTCGCCGAACTTGCCGCGCAGGAGAGGGTTCCACACGACCTCATATGCTTTGCCGCCCAGCTTTTCACGCAGCCACTCATCAGCGGTGAACGGCTCAAGAGACTTCCAGTCCTTGATGCGCCGCACCCTGAGCGCGAACAGGCCGAGCTTGATCCTGGACCAGATGGGAAGCGCGCCGAATCTGAGCAGGTCCATCGGCGTCGTTGTCCGGTAGACATTGCCATCGACGTAGGTGCCCACCTTCGATGGATACCACTCAAGGCTTGAGCCGATGCCCAGCTCGTCCATCAGGTCGATGATGTCGGTGT
>JANQIZ010000224.1 GCA_028281895.1 Dehalococcoidia bacterium | reverse complement strand
GACACGACTTCGAACTCCATGTCGAGCGGCGCGTAACGGGAGTCCAGCTCTCCGCCCCACTGCGCTCTGAAGCTCGCTCCAACTCCCGCCGAGTAGCCGTGGACTGCCAGAGATGGCTCGCATATCGGCGCAAGGACAGTGTGTGGGTAGGACTGCCGAATCATCTCAGCGACGATGGCGTTCGAGTTGCCTGATGCGCCAGAGCTTGTCGCATCAGCAGCGTCGGTGAACGCAACCGGACCGTTCATGCCAGCGCCTTTGGTTACGGCATCCTGAAGGCCGATGAGACCAGCCTGCATCGTCGAGCGGTTAGGCCAGAACTCGTTGGCCATCGACAGAGCGCCCTCTTCAGCAAGCTGCGCATTGCCATCTGTGTAGACGAACGCCTGGGAGCAAAGTTCAGGCACATCAGTGAACGGATTGCAGATGAGGAACCCGGCCGAAAGCACCTCGGGGTTCTCCATGAGCTGTTTGGCCTGCCGGATCTGCCTGCCGAACAGGCCAGTCTCAGTCTTCAGCTCATCGCCACGGACAAGCGCAGGTATTCGCACCCGAACCCCGACTGGCTTAGCTCCGTCATTAACGATGCGAAGAAGCAGGTTCGTCGCCCGCTTTGCGGTGTCTGCGAAGTCAACATGTGGGTAGGTGTGATACGAGGTGATGGCATTGGCGTGCTGCATCATGCGAGCAGTCAGAACACCGTGCAGATCGAGCGAGACGACGATAGGCACGTCTTCGCCAAGTATCTTTCGCGCTTCTTGCAGCAGATAGCCCTCGGGGTCCAGCTCATGCGCTGTTCCCATAGAGCCGTGCATCCGGAAATATGCGCCGTCGATCTTGCCTGTGTGAGGCTTAAGCGCGTCGATGAACTCACCGGCCATGCGCATGAAGTCGTCGTGCGCAAGCGGACCTGCAGCATCGCCACCGCCATGCCACGCAGGCACGATTTCGCAGCCAGCTGCCTCAAGAACCTCTATCGCACCGCTGTATTCCGTGTTCTTGCCGCGGCTCTCATCAATGAGCTCCTGGCCTCTCAGGATCTCGAAGAAGTCATAGTGGCACTCCACAGGGTTGAAAGTGGAGATCTCTTGCATGAAGCCGGTGATCAGGATGCGAGGCATGTTCGTCCTATCTGGGAACTGTCGTGGCACAGGGCCCAGATTGTAGCTCGCAATTCATGCGGCCCTAACCTGCGGGCGAAGATGATTGCGGAAACCGCTAAAGACTCAGTTCGACTGGAGCGGCATAAGACAGTGACGGGTACCAGTCGCCCCGACCCTCTGGTGTCAGATCGAGTACGTTCCAGAGAGGCCAGAACATGTCGGTGTGGCGCATATTCTGGCCAGGCGCTGCGGGAGCGAATGCCATCTCGCTGCCCCAGAAATGCCTGAACCCGTTGGGGCTCGACTCGTCACGAGTGAACACGTTAGCCATCGTTTTCTGATTGCCGTCAACTTCGCCGTAGTAGTCGGTGTTGTACGTGTTGCTGGCAGACGAAAGGAGCCGCAGCTTGTCCCAGCCTCTCGAAGCTGCATGCTCCACGATCTTCTGAATGGGATTCTTCGCGACCACGACGAGCGACATGCGCTGATCGATGTGGGCGATCTGCCCGTTCAGGCCGTCGAGGAGCGATGTGCACATGGGGCAGGCAGCATCCATTTCAGGGCCATACATGAAGCTGTAGACGAGCAGCGAACTCTTGCCGGGCGGCAACAGCTTGGAGAACCGGGTCTTAACGACCTCTCCGTTGACCATCTCGTCGAATACGTAGTCGTCTTTCAGCTCACCGCCAACTGGAAGCTC